>JALOAP010000372.1 GCA_023228745.1 Dehalococcoidia bacterium
ATCTCCTGTCAATTCTGTATTCACGTAGATATTCCCCGGTCACCCCATCATAGATCCGGATCGTCTGAACCTCCCCAAAACTCAGGGATTTCGGATAGGCTTTTAAACCTGTTCGAGGGACGTTCCGGCCCCAGCAGAAAGTGTGTTGACCGCAGCATTTATATCACGATCATGAGACGTTCCACACATCGAACACACCCAATGCCTTACTTTCAGTCCTTTCAACCTGGTCGGCCCGGATAGGCATCCACAGGCTGAACAGGTCCTGGTGGAATTCTTAGGGGAAACTTCGATATACTGTGTACCGCCGGTAAGGCTCTTGTATTTCAGCATTGACCGAAGTTGAGCATGCCCACTGCTGGACACGCTCTTCCCAAACTTTTTTGCTACAATTTTATGGCTGTCTGCGCTAAATATAATTTTAGTATTCTCAGCAACTAACCTCCTCGATAATTTATGGTTTCTGTCTTTACGCCGATTCGCAACCCGCTCTGAAATCCGAGCGGCAAGCTTCTTATTCTTGCCTCGTTGTGCCTGGGCCAGACGTTTGGCTGCTGCCTCCAACTCTCTCGGGTGCTCAATCTTCTCCCCAGTAGAAAGGGTAAGCAGATCCTTAAACCCGGGATCAATCCCAATCTCACCCTGACCTGTACGTATAATCTGATTTGGCTCTGCATCGATAAACAAACACAGATGCCAACCAGATGCCTTCTTTACTAGTCTGCCACACTTAATCCTCCCTTCAGGCAGTCGTTGCTTATTAAACCTCACTCTCCCTAACCCCAGCAGCCCTATATAATTACCATCTGGAGCAGAGATCGGATCCGGGAATGGGATGTTATTAAGCGGCCGGCGAGCCCCTTTGAGTTTCGGTTTCCCGGCAATCTTCCTAAAACATCGCTGCCACGCAGTATACGCCACTGACAATGTGCCTTGGATAACATGACTGGGTACACCTACCTTTTTACTGTGGCCTGCCAGCAGATTCTGGAATCTTTTAGGGCTATAATAAATCTTGTCCGCGGCATCATTCTCAATCTTACGGATAGCCCAATTATAGACTCCAGTGAGAATCCACAGCCACTCGTCAAGCTGTTTCTCAAGTTTAGCGTTTGGCCTGAGTTTCAGTTGGTGTTGAATCATCCTTCAACCTTTTCAATTCCTGAGTTATCAACCGGTCAAGAATGCTTACCTGCGGTTCACCTGTCGAAGCATAAATCAACCGCAGATTCCTGAGAGTTGACTTCCAGAGTTTCATTGTTTGATATTTCTTATCCATAAGTAATCTTACTCCTAACTTATAGGTTTGTCAAACCCATTTCACCCCTAATACCTCCTGATTTTATATTCCCGCAGAGCCTCTCCGGTCACCCCATCATAAATACGGATCGTCTCCGTCCTCGACCCTCCGCCGCCCGGATAATTCTCCGGCTCGCCCCGCAGTATGTAGCAAAGCTGTGAATCTTCAAAGCCCGGAGTGTGACAGCACCCGGTCAACGTCAAAACCAAAATCAATAACAATAACTTACTCATTGTTAACCTCCTTCCCCGCAGGGGGAATGAAATCCTTATGATACGGATTCATCCTGATGACGAATTCCTGCTCCTCCTTGGTTATCAGGCTGCCGAACTGCGCCATGATGACACCATCCTCCCGTCGGTTGATAATGCCACGCTGCTTCCATTTCCAAGCGATCACCCGGGCCCGCATCACGTCGAGCAAGAGGTCGACGTTACCGTACCAATACCTGGTGATTCCCAGTCCCGGGAGCCCATCTTTGTGCTTTTCGAAATATTCCAGCATCTGGATCGGACTCAGATCACAGCACAGCCGCTTCACCGTTTCCCCGCCCACCGTCTGCGGCAGCGTCTCTTCGTACATGACGTCATCGTCGATGAGAAAGAACGGCTTCGTCACCGTACTGCCCGGCTCATATTGAAACGGAATCAAACTGGTCCTGGTAATAAGATTGAACAGGACCGGTGACCTCTGGAAATAGGTGCTGTACAGCCCAATTGGCGCTTCCTCGATATCGTACTGCTCGAGTTCTTGTGTGATTGCGAAAATCATTTTGATCTCCTTCTTAATAAGGTATCTTCATAAAATCCAAGACTTGCTTGGCTCCCAACTTATTCAAACAATAATCGTAAAGTTTCGGATGAGTCTCCTTTATCATCTGAAACCGATTCGGGTTATCCTTGTGAATCCCATACATACAGAAAACACACCCCGTGCGTTCCCAACCATCGTCATAAACACTGCAATAAGGTACATCGAACTCTTTAAGATACGTCCATACATCCTCCTCTGTCCATTTAAGTATCGGTTTTGAAATTGGCCTCTTCACATCATACATATTGCATGTATGGCTATACTGTGAGCGAAGCTGTCCCTCCCCCTGCATAATACCAAGCATCGGCGCTCGGCCAGTTAACTTTTCATATTTCTTTGCTGGATTTTTCTTTAGTTTGTCACAACATACAGAGCTAATCTTAAATGGAGCTTTAACAAGGTACTTCCATTTTTCTGAAATCTTACTTCTTCCATTAGGTCTGCCATTCCATCGGAGATCCCGCAGTTTCTCTGATTTCGTATTTCTATACTCATAGATAAACCAAGCCTGTTCCTTACTCACCACCGGCCAGCCATACTTCTCAATCACTTGATGAAACGGAATCTTCGGCCGGAGCTCGACAACATTCTCAAACGACCTGACAAACTGAACGATCTCAGGAAGCTCAAGCCCAGTATTATTGAATACCGCAGGGATATTTGGATACAGCGATCTGACAATATGTAGGAGTACAGTGCTATCCTTACCCCCTGAAAATGCCACGTACACCCCGTCCTCCCCCCAGGATTCCACCCAACAGTGGATCAACATCTTGGTATAATTGAGCTTCTCCTTGAGAATAGGGTCGAGTTCAAATTTTAAATCTTTTCGCATTCTGATCTCCTTTTTGAATTTTATCTGAAAAAATATCCGTACCATCCTCCCGGCCAGCCGTAGATCGGCGACCCGAAGAAGTGCTGCCACCATCCATACGCCGGGTTTGACGTGAAGAAATAATTCCACCACCCAGTTTCAGCTTCGCCGAAAAAATACTCTACCCATCCGTACATGATCTTCTCCTCTTTATTTTTTACCCCAACGTTTATTCCAAGATTGCTTCCTGTAATATTCCTTTTTAAACTCCGCTATCTCCTGCTCACCCCGTTTATCCTGCTCAGCCCTCTCATCAGCCGCAGTCAATTCATCTTCAAGCAGTCTTCCTTCATTCTCAGCTTCCAACCGATCCTTGAATGCCTGATACCGCATCTCTTCTCCGGCATCGTCCCGGAAAAACTCCCACCATTCCATTTCTCACCTCCTCAGTGCGGATCAAAGACCACGTCATAGCCGAGCCGGGCCAATTCCCAGCACTGGTAACAGGCGTCACATTTGCCCGGGCATTTAAAATGATATGCCGGTTTTCTTTTGTCCGTCGACAGCCAGGCCCGGGGGAAATCCAAGTCTTCCGGGTTCTTCAGTCGCGGCCACATCGATAGGACGATCGCCAAGTTCTTGGGCAGCGTCCCATTTTTAAGCAAGTCCCACCTCTTGGTAAACATCATGAACTGCGTATCGAAAAAATCCTGAGCGATGTCAAAAACTTCCTCAAGGTATCTGCCATCCGGACAGTCCCCTGCCACATGCCACCGGAAATACTCAGGGTTATTCTTTGATAGCCAAATCCTGATCTCGCCAAAATACCGGTCAGGATCCTGCCGATAGTACTCCAGATTCTCGTTCCAGTTCTTCCTGA
>JALOAP010000373.1 GCA_023228745.1 Dehalococcoidia bacterium
GTGGGAGCACTCACGGCGGCACGGCTGCTCGCACTGGCCCCGCTCGATGCGTACTTCGACGAGCCGCGACTGGCAGAGCAGGCGTTGGGACGGAGGAACGCAAAGCTCGACGCGGCGCTGCGCGACGAGGCGACGCTGGAGATCGTAGCGCGCAACCGGCTGCTGATGGATCTGCGGCTTGCTGCGAAGCGATACGACGACATCGACGAGATGGTGATGCGCGGCACATGGAACGAAGCGGAGTTCCGCGCGTGGGTGGCTGATCAGCGCATCGCGGGGCTGGAAGTGGACGCGGCCTGCCAGGCGATGGCGAGTGTCGCTGCGGCGGGCGGGGGATCGTAGCGGGGAGCCCTGTACACTGGGGTATCGTGGGCGATTAACTCAGCGGCTAGAGTACCTCGTTTACACCGAGGGAGTCGGGGGTTCGAATCCCTCATCGCCCACCATCATATTTGAACCTGGACTGACGATAACGAGCCAGTATAAGGCCGCTTCGTTATGTCCTGACTGCCATTTGTACTGCCATTTACGCAGGTCATGAACCTTCCAGACTGTTCACTGACGTCTCATCTGCGGTAACGGCAGTCTCTGAGAGCAAGCCGGCTACACGATTCATGCTGGTCCGGCCCAGCTCACCCAGGTGGCGGTCACGCCCCATCGCCCGCCACTTGCTCTTATGCGTAGACTTCGCTCGTGCAGCGGAGACTCGCGTTCGCAGTGCTTTTGCTCTTTGGACTCGCCCTGGTGGCGTGCGGCGAGCGACCGGCGGCTTCGCGGCCGTTGCGCCTGGCGCCGCCGCTCCCGGTCGAGTCGATCATCCCGGACGAGCGCGCCACACCCACGGCTATGCCCACGCACACCCCGACGGCGACCGCGACCAAAGGGGTAACGGCGACCCCCACGGCCACTCCGACGGTAACCCCAAACCCGACTCCCACACGGTCGCAACCGACGGCAACGCCCGTGGCGCCGACGCCCACTCCCCTCCAGCCGACTCCCGAGCCGACACCAACTGCGCGGCCGGTGGCCGAGAGCTGTTCGCCGGCGTATCCGGACTTCTGCATCCCGCCACCGCCACCCGACCTGGACTGTGCGGACATCCCGCGGAAGCGCTTCACCGTGTTGCCGCCAGACCCGCATCGATTCGACCGCGACAGAGATGGCGTGGGCTGCGAGTGAGCGGTTCGAGGGCTAATCCATAAACACGGTGACGTAGAGCCACATGCCGCCGTTTCGGACAGCAGCGACGGCGGCGCGGGAGAAGCGTGATTCGAGGATGTTCGCCCGGTGACCCGGGCTGGCCATCAGCGCTTCGAAGGCCGTCGTTACCGTGTGGGAATCCGGGTAGTTGTTGCGCGCCAGGTTTTCGCCCGCGAGCTGGTAGGAGATGCCCCGCGTGGCGAGCTCGGAGAAGGCACTCGTACCGTCGGGGCCGTAGTGGTCGAAGTAGCTGTGACGGGCGAGATGGGCGGCGCGCACGAGTGCGACGGCTTCGAGTTCGGGCGACCATGCGAGCGGCGATTCGCCGGCGTCGGCACGGGCGGCGTTCATGGCGTCGAAGAGTGCGGATGCCTTGGCGGTGAGTTGCACCGGAGTCTCGGCCATGCCACGCGCGGCGAGCGTGCCCGGCGATGGCCCGGCGGCGCCGGGATCGAGGTCAGTGACAGTGGGCGGAACATCCGGTGTCGCTTCTGTGACAACTGTTGGATCTGCGTTGGATGGGGCCGCAGGAATCGCATCGGCTGCCGATCTCTCCAACGAGGCTGGGAACTCTGCCGCGAGGCCAAGCGGTGCGTAGCGAAGCCCGAGCACGCCCATGGAGCTGCATGCGCCGAGGAGCAGTGCGAGGGCGAACGCTGAGCCACGCATATCGTGGGTGTCGTCTCGTTCGCGGCGTTCCTGAAGAGGGACCCAGCCAGGAGAGAGCTGTGACGGTGGAGATAGCACGGCCGGAGCTTTGTGAACTGCCGCCGCTGGTGGGGATGCGGGCAGTGGTGGCGTCGCTTGGGCTGGAGCGGGCGGCGGACCGGGCGCGGGAGATGGAGGAACTGGGTTACCGGGTCACGACATGTGGCGACCCGGCAGAGCTGGAGCAGGCGATCGTTGCGTACGACCCCGGAGTGGTAGTCATCGACCTTGGCCGCGAGCTCGCCTTCCCGGCAGACGTCACGCAGCGCGCCCGGGCGTCCACCGACGCACTCATCGTGGTGGTTGGGTGTGCCGGCACGCAGGCAGAACTGGTGCGGGTGTTCGAAGCGGGAGGCGACGACTACTGCCGCCCACGCTGCCCGACAGAGGAGATTGACCTGCGGCTACGGGCGCTGGCCCGGCGGCTCCGGTATGGCGGGGGGGCCACGGCGCAGCACGATGAGCGAGTCATTCGCGTGGGAGCGATCGAGATCGACCCGGCAGCACAGACGGTCCGGAAACACGGTGAGCTCGTGCAACTCAGCCCCACGGAGTACCGGCTCTTGCTCGGGTTGGCGGAGCGGCCCGGGGAGGTAGTGCCGGCCAAGGCACTCATCGCACGCGTCTGGGGCAACCAATACGCGGGCGAGTCACACTACCTGCGGCTTTACGTACGCTACCTGCGGCAGAAGCTGGAGGACGACCCGGCACACCCGCGCTACATCGTGAATCGCTGGGGCGCCGGCTATACTTTGGCAACGCCCCAGCGGGCTGCCTAGATGGTGAGGCCGCCGAGGTCCTGCACGCCGCGAACGTATTCGATCTCGCCGACGTGCCGGTAGCCGTGGCTCAGGCAGACACCGTAGAGCCCGTCCCAGAGTGACATCTCGCCGAGTGGCTTGATGGTGACGCGCCGCGCTGCGAACTCTTCTGGTGACATGGAGGCGAGATAGGCGTCGGTCGCCTTCCAGACCTTCTGCTGATATTCGTGCCAGAGCGGGACATCCTCGACCTGGACAGCGTTCGCCTCGTCCGCGGTCATGCCGGTTCCCTGGCTGTTCCGCGGCAGGCCGAACTTCTCGTTGTAGTTGCCTTCAAGCCAGACGGTGGGCTTCTGTTGTATCACCCAGTTCACGATGTTGTCTTCGGTGCGAACATAGTGCCAGAGGCTGAAGAAGGCACTCACTCCCCCCTCGCTCGGACGAAAGTTGAAGTGGTCTGCGGTCATGTCTTCGACTGCCTGGTCGAGCAAATCGTGCATGGAGCGGAGCGAGTTCCGCAGGAGCTGTTGCTGATCAACGGTCACTGTCTGGGGCCTCCCGGAGTGGTGGGGCGCATTCTGAACAGGCCGAGTGCCGCTGTCGAACCGCAAACGCGGGACCCCGAAGCGAATACACTCAGGCGGTTAGCAGAGAAGGAGGGCCGTAAATGGACGATGACCGGGTGGTCGACGAGGCCGTAATCGAGGAAGAGGCACGATATCTGCCTACCGTTGAGCGGGTCTATCGAAGCGACGCGATCGAGGTGCTTTGGGAGCCGAGTCTCTGCATCCATGTGGGGACCTGCTTCCGTGGGTTACCGGAGGTGTTTGATCCGCGAGCCCGGCCATGGGTCAATATCGAGGGTGCGTCACCTGAAGAGATCGCAGCGGTTGTGGAGCAATGTCCATCGGGGGCACTGCACTACCGGCGGCGAGATGGTGGCCCGCAGGAGGAGGCCGGTTCGGAGGTAACGGTGCAGCCGCGGACGAACGGGCCGCTGTTGCTTCGTGGGCCAATCGAGGTCATCGATGTCCAGGGGAATGTGGTGCGAACGGACACACGGCTCGCGCTTTGCCGCTGCGGTGCATCGGAGAACAAGCCGTACTGCGACGGGTCGCACC
>JALOAP010000374.1 GCA_023228745.1 Dehalococcoidia bacterium
AAGACCATCTGGTCGGCGAGCACAAACGGGTGGTGGTAGGGAAGGCTGCTGACGCCGGTCCCCAGCCTGATGCGCCGGGTGCGTTGCGCTGCGGCCGCGATGAACGTCCCCGGGTCGGCGATGATTTCACGCGCGTAGCTATGGTGCTCGCCGATCCATGCCTCGTCGTACCCGAGTTCGTCCAGGTACTCAATAAGCTTCAGGTCGCGCTTCAGCGCGAGCGTGGGGTTCTCGCCAACACGATGAAACGGTGCGAGGAAAATCCCGAATTGCATCCGCTGGGGCCGGTAGATCATGCTTCCCTCCCGCCGGGAGCCCCCGGCGCTACCTCCTCCCCCAAGGAGGCGATAGTTTGCGTTGAGCGAAGAATCTGGCCCAAGTCCGGGCCGCTGTCAATCACTCTCCTGGGGTCTCTCCCGCCAATCACTCCTGCGTCGGGCGCTCGCATGACCACACGCACATCCCGGGTGGGAGCAAGTGACTGGCGTGCCCCCTGTGTCACTCGAGCCCCGGCTGGGCCTCGTCATCGATCGCGCGAACGCCACCCTCGCCGAGGCACCCGCCGTGCCCCCCGGCCCGCACCTGCTTCCGAAGGAGGCCCGCGACCGGCTGGGGAGGCTTGTTCGTGCTCGAAATGAGGACTGTTTCGAACGCGTTCGTGCCGTACACTGAGAGCGTCGCGGGCGTGGTTTAGTGGTAGAACGCGACCCTTCCAAGGTTGAGGTGCGGGTTCGATTCCCGCCGCCCGCTCCACCTTCCCCACCTCACACGATGAGCCACGAGCGAACCGCCTCATAGGCGGCACGCTCGAACCGGTCGCCCTGCCGCACGACGGCGCGGACATGCAGCGTGTACTGTCCCCGCGCCGCTGGTCTGAAGTCGGCGCTGCGCTGACTCGGTGGGGCCGATTGCCACACAGCCTCGGGCTGAGAGCCGGCACTATAGCCCGCGAGGTAGGTGATGTCGTCGTGGGCTTCCGGCTTGAACCATCCCTCGAACCGGTACTCAAATCCGGCGAGTTGCCACCCGGGTTCGGGCACTTCGTGTGCCCAGCTCGCGCCGATGGTCGTCCCTAGCGGCACCTCCAGTGCCGCCGGGCTCGCAGATGTGAGGAGTACTCCTGTGCGGCTGGTGCCGTTTATGCGCTCGTGAATGGCGCGGCGCAGTGCGGGCAACAGGGCGATGACCGGTTCGCCGGGGCAGGTCGTCTCCTGGTAATGGATGTGGCCGCCGACAGTTGGAGCGTTTGGCCTCCAGATGTTGTCGGAGCGCAGGAAGTCGCGCACGAACGGGCTCCCGTCAGGTTGGCCGGGCCGGATGAACCCACGGCGGCATTCGAACGCGCAGTACGCCACGAGTGCGTTCCAACGTGGCCCTGCCGCCTCAAACATGTCCCAGCCCTGCGCCATCGAGTTGCCGATCAGCCCCACCCCGGCACTGCCGTAGTTGTGCCTCAGTGCGTGCCCGGCCGAGACGCCTTCACTCAGGACCTGGCGCACGGGGAGTGGGTCGCCCGGGTCGCCGCCACGCCCGTGGCGCCCCTCGTAGATGACGCCATACTTGTCGATGAGTGCGTTGTAGCCGATGTCGCCCCAGCCGTGTCCGATCGCGTGGTAGTGGTAGATCGCTCGGACATCGTTCACGCTCTCGCCCGGCCCGTAGCTATTGCGGCTGGCCGTGTGGTGGATGGCGATGAGACGGGCTGGAACGAACATCTCCCGCCAGATTTCGTCGCCGTTGGCGTCGAACCGGAGCGTTTCGTCTGCTCCCCATCCCGGGCGGGAGACGACATCCAGGGTCGCCCCGCTTTCGACATCGTAGCCACTTGCCCCACCGAGGGCCGGCGCTGGCCAGTCGCTCGTGAGCCCCGGGATAACGACCGTCTCCGGCAGTCGGGTTGTCGTAACACTCGGAGACGGTGACGGGGCTGGCGCGGGCGTTGTGGGCGTGCGCGTTGGTGTCATCGTCTCGATGAGCGGCAGTGACGCTGCCGAGAGCGGTGGTCCGCTCGCGTCGATGAGCGTGGCCGAGACCCGCTCCACTGCCCCTTCGCGCCCCGTGGGGAAGACGAGCCGATAGCGGAGGAAGCGGGCGCCATCCGTATTTGCCAGGTGCGCGAAGTAGTCGCCCACCGGGCTCCCGTCCGGGGGCGTCTCGACCGGGAGCTGGCGCCAGGCGCTCCACGTCACGCCGTCAACGCTGTACTGCAGCCAGGCATCCGGCGGTGGGGCGTCGCGTGGGGCCATTCGCCAGTGCACGCCGATGTGCGTGATTCGCGTCCGCAGTTCGCGCACAGGTGAAGTGAAAGATGCGTTCGCCTGGTCCGCCACCAGCAGCCCGTCACCAGCGACGCGAGTCCCCCGGTGCTCGCCGCGCCCGAATACCGCCGCTCCGTCTGCCATCTCAGCGGCATCCACTGGCGGGAGGTCATCGGCACGGAGCACCCGCGTGAGCGTCAGCCCCGAACTGCCTGCGAGTACTGCGGCGGGGAGTGCGAGGATGGCCCTGCGGGTAAAGGTGCGGCCCATGTTCATCACCATCCCGCCGCGTGTAGCATACGCGCGTGTTACGTCCGCGAACGCTGCTCATCCCCGGCCTTTTCGCAGTTGTGCTTTCCCTTATCGCATTTTCATTGAGCGACGGTGGCGGCAGTGTCAGCGCGCAACAACCGTATCGGTACGCGCTTACGCAGCTCAGCCGCGATGGCTCGCCCGACACCATCGCCTACCAGGTGCGCGCGGGCGACACCCTTCGCGCCATCGCACACCGTTTCCACACGTCTGCCCCGGTGGTCGCGGGGCTGAACAGGGTCGCTGCGAACTACCAGCCGCAAGCCGGGGAACACCTCTTCGTGCCGCGCCCGCCGTTTCCGCAGGCGAGTGCGCTCGTCTACAACGGCAGCCGCGCCTCGAATCGTGTCGCTTTGACGCTCGACATGGGCGGCCGCGTGGATCCGGCGCTCGACATCATGCACTGGCTCATCGACCACCAGGTGCCCGCGACAGTCTTCATGACCGGCGCGATGGTCGATAACCCATACACCGACTACGGGCGCCAGGTGCTTGCGCTGGTTGAGTCGAACCTCGACCTCTTCGAGCTCGGAAATCATAGCTACGGTCACCCGGATTTCACCACGCTGAGTGCGTCGCAAATGGCCTCCGAGCTCGCGAGGACGCAAGCGTCGATCTCCGCCCATGTGTCGCTCCAGACCGCTCCGCTTTTCCGCCCGCCCTTCGGCGCACAGGATGGCCGCGTCCTCCAGGCCGTGGGCCAGGCCGGTTACACGCAGACCATCATGTGGGACGTCGACACCATCGACTGGCTGCCTGAAGCGGATGGCGGACCGACGACATCCCAGATGGTCACGAAGGTCGTGAACAACGCCCAGGGCGGCACGATCGTGCTGATGCACCTCGGTGGATACAACACTCTCGCCGCCTTGCCCGGCATCGTCGAGGGGCTGCGCGCTCGTGGCTTCGAATTCGCCACGGTAGGCGAACTGCTCGCCCGCTAGCTACCTCGTCCAGGCACCCGCGTCGTTGTCGCGATACCCCACCGATCGGTAGGCAGCGTCCACCAGCGACTGCCCGCGGTCGTTGAGGAGAATTCCCTTCCCCATGCGGTTCATCGCGTAGCCGAAGCTGAAACGCGCCGCTGGGTCTGCAAATCCGATGCTGCCGCCAGCGCCAACGTGACCGAAGGCCTCGGCGCTGAGGATGGCGCTATCCCGCCCGCCTCGCGGCCGCCGCTGATTGTCCATCGATTTCATGTACCCGAGGGCGAACCG
>JALOAP010000375.1 GCA_023228745.1 Dehalococcoidia bacterium
CGTTGGTGCGAAGTGTCCCTCGCCGGCCAGCAAACGGCCGATCCAGATCATCCCTGCTGCTTCGGCCGCCCGGGCACGAAACTCTGGTGTATCCGGGACCCCAAGGCGTTCCGCAAGGAACTCTCCGCTCGGGTCGTTCAGGAACAGCGCAACTTCCCGGGCGTTATACCCCGGGAGCGATACAAGGAAGTTCGCCTGGGTGCCGCCCCAGATGTTGTATGCGCTACTCGATACTCCCTCGAACCGAATCCGCGCCTCGTTCCCTGGCACCGTCGTCATCTACGCATCCCCTCGTGGCATGGCAATTTTCAACGTCTCCGGCAACTCGCCGAGCAGCTGGCGGCGCGCCTGCACCCGCGTCTGCAGCCCCCAGATGCTGATGAATCCCACCGCGGCCGACTGATCGTAGGTGTCGTCGCGATCATAGGTAGCCAGTCCGCGGTCATACAACGAGGCCGGCGCCGTCCGTCCAACCACAGTCGCATTCCCACGGTGCAGCCGCACCCGCACGGTCCCCGAGACGTGCCGTTGCGTGCTCGCCACATACGCGGCGATGTCCTGGTGATGTGGGCTGAACCAGAGCCCGTTATAGATAAGCTCCGCGTACTCCGCGCCGATGTACTTCTTCAGCTTGATCTGCTGCTTCGAAAGTGTCATCGCCTCGAGTGCCCGGTGCGCCACGAGCAGGATGACCGCGGCCGGGGCCTCGTAGATTTCCCGGCTCTTGATCCCCACCAGCCGGTCTTCGATGTGGTCAACCCGCCCCACACCGTGCAGCCCGCCCAGGTCGTTCAGCCGCTCGACCAGGTCCACCGGGTTTATCTCCGCGCCATCCAGCGTCACCGGCATCCCGTGCTCGTAGCCAATTTCGAGGTAGGCCGGCTCTGCCGGTGCCTCCTCCGCCGAACGCGTCCACTCGTACGCCTCGGCTGGCGGCTCCTGCCACGGGTCTTCGAGCACACCCGCTTCGGCGCTCCGGCCCCAGAGGTTTTCGTCAATGCTGAAGGGGCCCTTATCGCCCCAGGGAATATCGATGCCGTGCTGCTTCAGGTATTCGATCTGTGTCTCGCGTGCCATCGCCTGCTCGCGCGTTGGCGCCACAATCTCCAGCGACGGGTCGAGCGTCTGGATTCCCACGTCAAAGCGCACCTGGTCGTTGCCCTTGCCGGTGCAACCATGTGCCACTGCCGTCGCACCTTCTTCGTGTGCAACATCTACCAGCAGCTTTGCCATGAGTGGCCGGGCAAGCGCAGTCGCCAACGGATACGCGTCCTGGTACACCGCGCCTGCCGCCAGCGCCGGGAAGGCGAAGTAACGGACAAAGTCTTCCTTCGCGTCGATGACGCGCACCTTGAGCGCGCCCGCGGCCAGCCCGCGCTCCTCCACCACGGGCTGCTCTTTGCTGCGGCCAAGGTCGATGTTCAGCGCGATGACTTCGTAGCCGCGTTCAACCGCGAGCCACTTGATGGCCGTCGTGGTGTCGAGACCACCGGAATAGGCGAGGACGAGCTTGGGCACGGAGACTCCGATCGGAAACTTTGTGAAGCGCTTCCAGTATCGGCCCAAACGCCCGTCCGGGCCACGTCATGCGCCGAGCTGTCGTCGCGCGCGGGATGTCCCGACCAGCCACGACATAAGCGCGCCGACCAGCACCAGCACGGCCTGTCCGAGCACCACCACTGCCGCCAGTGGGTCCTCGATCTTTCCGGCGAGAGCGAAGGGTACGAACGCGGCGCCCGCGGCGAATGCTGCGACACCCGCGAAAATCAGGTACGCCGCTCCTTCGCGGTGCGTCGCCAGCCAGTGCTCATCGCTTCGCATTGAGTAGGGCGTGCGAATGCCCACCCAGGCGTTCCGCGGCAGCTTGCCGGTCAGGCCGAGGAAGCCCACTACCGTCAGCAGCAGCGCCGCCAACGTCGTCACGAACAGCACCACTCCCATCATTCGCCACTTCCCCGCGCCATCAGATCTTCGAACGCTCCCGCGAGCTCGTTCCCGTCGCGGATGGTCCCACTGGCGACACCATCCAGGAGCGCCCTGCGTCCTTCGCTGTCGCCGTCGTCGAACCGCGCCACGTCTCTCGGCTGACGGTTCACCCGGAAGTCGAAGACATCCGGCCGGGTGTAGTGGCCCGCGTGGTCCGCGATCAGTTTCTGGACCATCACCGTCCCCAGGTTCGCCTTCGCCGTGAGAATCCCTTCTTCGTCCAGCAGCGGCCCGGCGAGGAGTTCGCCGTCCGGGCCGATGATCGCCGAGTGTCCGTTGTTCGGCCGCATTGCGCCCTTCACGTCGTCCGGCATGTCCTCCTCGCGCAACAACCCGCCAGTCATCACCACGTACGCCGTCGCCTGCATGGCGAACGCCCGCGAAAGGATCTCCTGCCGGGTGTACGTGGCGCCCGGCCACGCACCGGCGTGCACCTGCAACCCCTGGGCGATGAGCGCATAACCGGGCAGCCCCATCTGGTGCTCCCAGCAGTTCAGTCCTCCGAGCCTCCCGTATGGCCGGTCGTACAACCGCAGCGAACTGCCATCACCTTCGCCCCACACGCTCCGCTCGAAAAATGTCGGCTTGAGCTTCCGGTGCTTCCCAAGCAGCTTCCCCTCGCGCCCGATGAACAGCAGCGTGCAGTAGATCGTCCCCTGCGTCGTGCTATCACGTTCCGCCACGCCGATGGCGACGTCCGTCCCGGCCTTGCGCGCGGCCGCGCACAGCGCATCCGTCGCCGGCGAGGGCACTTCCACGGCGTTCAGCACAAACCGGCGCAAGAGCGGTCCGATTCGTACCCCGCGCCCTGCCTCCGCGAAACCCGCGTAGCCCGGTACCCACGTCTCGCCGAATACCGCCAGGTCCGCTCCTTGCGCACCGGCCTGCTCGATCAGTGCGCACGCCTTGTCGATGCTGGCCTCCCGGTCGAGGAAAACGGGCGCAGCCTGCACCGCTGCCAGCGTGAAATCGCGGAACTCGTCGCCCATGTCCCTCTCCTTACTTCGCCGTGGCCGAAAGCGACGCCATCACGTCCTCGAGGATGTCGCAGGCGCGGTCGATCTCATCGTCCGTCACGTTCAGCGGCGGCATCAGGCGGATGGCGTTCGGCCGCACGTTGTTCACCAGCAGCCCCCGCTCCCGGCAGGCTGTAACGACCTCCATCGCAGCCTCCCGGTTCAGGCCCACTGCGAGCAACAGGCCGCGCCCGCGGACTTCCGTCACCAGTGGGAACCGGTCCTCCAACGACCGCAGCCGCTTGACCAAGCGCTCGCCAGCGCGCTCTGCCATGGCCGGGAGGTCTTCGCTGATCACGTGCTCCAGCACGGCCTTCCCGGCCGCCGTCGCGAGTGGATTCGCGCCGAAGGTCGTCCCGTGGTCGCCCGGCACGAAGTGTGCGGCGATCTCTTCCCGCGCGAGGACCGCCCCGATGGGTACCCCCCCTGCCAGTCCCTTCGCCAGCGTCATAATGTCGGGCTCCACGCCCTCCCGCTCGTATGCGAAGAGGGCCCCGGTGCGGCCGATGCCCGTCTGGATCTCGTCGAAGATGAGCAGCAACTGGCGCTCGTCACACCATTCGCGCACCGCCCGCAAATAGCCAGGCGACGGCACGTTGACCCCGCCCTCACCCTGGATGGGCTCCAGGAGCACTGCGACGGTGCGGTCGTTCGTCGCCGCCTTGATCGCCTCGATGTCGTCCCACGCGACGTGGGCGAACCCGGGCGACAGCGGTTCGAACGGTTCGCGATAGCGCGCGGTGCCCGTCGCTGCC
>JALOAP010000376.1 GCA_023228745.1 Dehalococcoidia bacterium
TGGTTTCGGTCAGCGCGTGCTTCACCCGCTTGCGCGGAAAAGTGGCCAGCGGGTCGCAGGCATCCTGCCGCACAACCTCATCAGGAAAGTCGATCAACTCCTCCTCATGGCGGATGAGCCGTGGTCGCTCCCGGGGTTCGTCAGCGTCTGGGCGCTGTCGGCGTTGGCCGGCGTCGGGCTGTTTGTGTACATCGCTCTCACCAGCACTATCACACCGCTCCAACTCGTCGGCCTTGGCGTTGTGGTCATCCCCTTCCCGGCGCTCATTCCCTACGCACTCCTGCGCCGCCGCGCGCTCAATCGCCAGAAGCAGATCACACGCACCCTGCCTGATGCGCTCGACCTTCTCACCACCTGCGTTGAAGCGGGTATGGCCGTCGACGCTGCGTTCGCGCTGGTGGTCGACCGCACCGAAGGGGCGCTCTCCGAGACCTTCGCGCTCTACCTGAAGCAGGTCGGGCTTGGCCGTGCACGCCGGGACGCACTGGCCTATGTTGCGAACCGGACCGGTGTCCCGGACCTCGTCGCCATCGCGGCGGCGATCAACCAGGGAGAAGAGCTGGGCACCACCCTCGGCGATGTCCTTCGACTGCAGGCGAACGACCTTCGTGCGCTGCGCCGTCAGCGGGCACAGGAGGCTGCTCAGCGCGCGCCCGTCCTCATGACCATCCCGCTCGCACTCTGCTTCCTCCCGGCGATGGGGGCTGTGGTCGTCGTGCCCTCGATCCTGAACCTCATCAACTTTGTCGGCGGGTTGGGGTAGCCATGCTCACTGCGTCTGGCCCGCCGGCGACCCGCCGTACCCGTGAATTCGCGGCGCTCGCGGCCGGGCTCAGCGTTGCCGTGGCTGCGCTCACCCTCGCGCTCACGCGCGCAGAGCGTCCGCTCGAAGCGGCCGTGCTTGTCGCACTGGGGTGCGTCATTGGCTGGATTGTGGCCGTCGACATCCAGTCGCTCCGCGCCCCGAACCGCATCGTCTACGCATCGGTCGTCGCGGGTCTCGCCGCCTCGGCACTGCTGGGAAGGGAGGCACTCCTCGACGCCCTGAGCGGCGGGATGCTCGCATTTCTCCTCCTCCTCGTGGTCGCGCTCCTTGGCCGTGGTGCCATGGGCTATGGCGACGTCAAGGCGGGTGCCCTCTGCGGCATTACGACCGGTATCGCTGGTGCCATGACCATGCTGGTGGTGGCATTCGTGGCCGGTGGGTTTTTTGCAGCGGTGCTCCTCCTGGCCCGTGTCCGCGGCCGGCGAGATGTTGTCGCCTTCACCCCGTTCCTTGCGCTCGGTGTGCTCGCCGCCCTCGCAACCACTCCCGGCTATCTGGTGGCCTGACCATGCGCTCCGGCTCAGTGGCGCTATTCCTCGGTCTTGTCCTGGCCGCGATCCTCGCCCTCCCGGCGTCAGCGGAGGGGCCGGTCGATGTGCGTATCGTCGAAGCCAACGATGAGCACTTCCCAACCATCACGGTGCTGTTGGAAGTTGAGGAGGACGAACGGCCGGTGGCATCCCTTGCCGCCTCGGACCTTGTTGTATCCGAGGGCAATGTCCCCGCAGAGGTCGTCTCCGTCGAGCGCGCCACCGACCTCGCACTGCCCCTGAACCTCGTGCTCACACTGGACATAAGCGGCAGCATGATTGGCGAACGCCTCGAGTTCGCCAAGACCGCCGCCCGGACGATGATCGCCAACCTGCAGCCATCGGATACTGCCGCCGTCCTCAGCTTCGCCTCCACAGCCCGCATCGAGCAGCCACTCGGTACAGTGCCCGCCACGCTTCTCGGGAGCATCGACGCCCTCGTCGCCGCCGGTGACACCGCCCTGTTCGATGCGGTCAGCCTCTCGTCGGAGGTCGCCGGGGCTGCCGCAGGACGACGCGCCGTTGTGCTGTTAAGTGATGGTGAGGACTTCGGAGGCGTTTCCACCGCGACCCGCGAGACCTCTATCGCGGCAGCGGGCGAGTCCGGGGCCATCTTCTACGTCATTGGCCTCGAAGGTGGCGAGCTTGACCGCGAGTTCCTCGAGGAGCTCGCCGCGGCAACCGGCGGCGCGTACTTCGCCGTATCTACTCCGCAGGAGTTGCCCGCAGCCTACCGCGTCATCGAAGAGCGCCTGCGCAGCCAATTCGTTGTGACCATCGCCTCTGCAGCACCTGGGCCTGACACGGCGCGAAGTGTCGACGTCGAGGTTAGCCTGCCCTCGGGCAAGGGGTCGGCGTCACATTCCTATACGAGCCGACGTCCCCGGGTTACTCCCGAAGCCGCAGCCACCGTTGTGCCTCCCACCATGGTTCCGACCGCCCCTGCCCCGGCGGATCAAGGCAGCACCTCAGCAAGCGAAAGCTCCCCGCTCGCAGTAATCGGCGTCACTGCGCTGGCCGTGCTCCTGTTGGCTGTGGCCATCGGGTTCCTGTTGTTCCGTCGCAGGCGAGCCTCCGAGGGCACGCCGGCCCCAGCGGACCGCCAGCAAGTGGCGATTCAGCGCCCCTCGCCGGCGCCTGCCGGGGCCCCTCCGGTCGCGCGCCTGGCTGGCGCCCAAGGCGCTGGCAACTACGACCTGCGCGCCGAGCCACTCGCCGTCGGTTCCGACCCCGGTTGCCAGGTTCTCCTTCCTGCCGCACCCGGTATCGCCGGGCTCCACGCCCGCCTTTGGTGGCGCGACGGTCGCGCCATGCTGCATCACGTTGACCCCGCGACCCAGACACTGGTGAACGGTGTCGCCGCCGACTGGGTGTCGCTCAGCCCGGGCGACCGCGTGCAGTTCGGCCCTCATGAGTTCTTGTTCGAACCCCTGCCGGCGGCGCAGGTCACTCCCCCCGGGGCACTCGTTTCCTCATAGCCGTGCTCGCCAGTCCACTTCGCGCTGCTAAAGCTGTGGCCTCCGCGGTGTCGGAATTGGCGTGGCCGGACGCGGCGTCGGCGTGGCGGTCGGAGTCGGTGTTGCCGTTGGCGATGGCGTAGGTGTGTGCGTCGCCGCGACCGGGACCGTCGGGGTGGCCGTCGGCGTGTCCGGGTTCGCGGTTGGCGTTGCAGCCGACTGCGTGGCCGCTGTGGTCGGCGAAGGGTTGGGGGTAGTCGATTCCGCTACCGGCCCGCCGCGCTGCGGGTCCGTGGCAGACGGTAGGGGTTCGTGCCCCCGCAGGTCGAGGTAGTCCACCGGGTCCACTGGTGTTCCCTGCCACTGGATTTCGAGGTGTACGAAACCTATCGCCGTATCCACCCTCCCCACCAGCTCGCCCCGCTCCACCACATCGCCGGTCGCCACCTGTCGCTCGCCCAGGTACGCGTGGTCCACCGTCCAACCGTCGCCGCAGTCGACCACGACGTGGCTCCCGCGGCGATCATCGTGCGTGCTCCGGATTACCTGCCCGCCGCACCCAGCCATGACCTGTCCGCCTGAATGAGACCGTAGGTCCAGGCCCGCATGGACCTGGCCCCCGCCACGTCCCGTGCCAAAGCTATCGACGACCTCAAAGTCGCCGGCGAATGGTGCCGCAAACCGCCTGCCGCCATTCGCCCAGAGTGCGGATTCGGGTGGGTTTACCGGCGCAAACGGCGGGGCCGCACCTTCGAAATTCGCCCTTGTTGCCGGCCCGTCGGCGAGGATAGGCGGCGCCACCGGGGCCGATCCTGGTCCGCGAGCAGTAGGGACGGGGAGCCCAGGAGCGTCCTGCCCCTGCTGCCCACCGCACGCGGCGCCAAACGCCCCCAGGACGACGACCACCATGAGCGAGGCGAACGGTC
>JALOAP010000377.1 GCA_023228745.1 Dehalococcoidia bacterium
CGTGCGCGTCGTCACGGCCGGCACCGTCACGTCCGACGCCTCGCTCGACCCACAGGCGCCCAACGAACTCGCCGCCTTCGTGCAGCGCGGGCACGAAGCCGCCACCGCCTTCGCAGATGTCACCACCGGCGAAGTGCGGCTCGTCGCGGGCGACGGAGCATTCGACGAGATCCTCCGTTCCGCGCCCGCCGAGCTGCTTGTCGAAGCGGACTTCGACCTCCCGGCGGAGGTGAGCCTCAACATCGTGCCGCGCGCCACGCTCAGCGATCTCGCGGTCGACGCGGAGCTTGCGCGTCAGTTCGGCGACCAGGCGCGGGGCGCCCTGGTCGAAACAGAGGCAGAAGCAGCGGCCCTCGCGCATATCCTCGCCTACCTCCGCGAAACCTACGCGGCGGCACTTGGTGCGCTGCAACGGGTGCGGCGGGTTGCGCCCGCCGCCACCCTCACCGTCGACGAACGCACCCTGCGCAACCTTGACGTTCTGCCCGGCCACGGCAAGCAGTCGTCGCTCTTCCAGGTGTTGAACCTGGCGCGGTCGGCCATGGGCGCGCGGCTCCTGCGCACGTGGCTCATGCTGCCGCTCCGCGACGCCGCGGAACTCGCGCGGCGCCACGATGCTGTGCAGTGGAGCGTCGAGCACCCGATCGAGCGCGAACAGTGTGGTGCCGTCCTGCGGGGCATGCCCGACCTCGCGCGACTGGTGGGCAAGGTGGGTGCGCGTTCGGCGGGCCCCCGCGACCTACATGGCCTGCGGCTCGGCCTGCGCGCCACGCTCGACCTCGGCGCGCAGCTCCAGCGTGCAGAGCTCCCGCCACTCCTGCGCGAAGCCCTGGTCGACCTCGGTGCCGCCGCGGAGCCGCTCCTCACGCTCGATGCAGCACTCGATGATGACCCACCGGCATCGTTCGATGAAGGCGGCGTCATCCGGCCCGGCTTCGGCCCCGAGATCGACACCCTGCGCGAACTCAGTCGCGACGCGCGCGGCTTTCTCCTCGGGCTCGAACGGCAGGAGCGTGAGCGCACCGGCATCAAGTCACTCAAAGTGGGGCACAACAAGGTCTTCGGCTACTACATCGAAGTCTCCGCGGCGAATACCGGACTCGTGCCAGGCCATTATCAGCGGCGCCAAACGCTCGTCGGCGGCGAGCGTTACGTCACGGAGGAGCTGAAGGAACACGAGTCACGCCTCATCGGTGCGCGCGACCGCCTGGTGGAGCTTGAACGGCAGGCCTTCGCGCAGCTCGTCGAGTCGCTCGCCGCAGAACTGCCCGCGCTGCAATCGGTCGCCGAAGCAGCGGCAATCATCGACCTCACGCTGGCGCTCGGCGCGGCCGCTGCCGAACGCGGCTATGTCCGGCCGACGTTTGTCGAAGAGCCAACGCTCCAGATCGTCGCCGGGCGCCACCCGGTGGTGGAGGAAGCGCTGGGCCCGGGCCGCTTCGTGCCGAACGATTGCACTCTGGACGAGGAGTCCCAGGTGCTCATCCTCACCGGCCCGAATATGTCCGGGAAGTCGACCTTCTTGCGCCAGGTGGCGCTGATTGCGCTGATGGCGCAGGCCGGTTCATTCGTCCCTGCCGCCGAGGCGGAACTGCCGCTGTTCGACCGCATCTTCACGCGCATCGGCGCCCAGGACGACCTTGCTGCGGGGCAGTCGACGTTCATGGTCGAGATGGTCGAGACTGCGCAGATCCTCCACCAGGCAACGCCGCAGTCGCTCGTGGTGCTCGATGAAGTGGGCCGGGGCACGAGTACGTTCGACGGGATGGCCATCGCGCGGGCCGTCGTGGAGTTCCTCCACAACCGGCGCGAAGTCGCCGCCCGGACGCTCTTCGCGACGCACTATCACGAGCTCACGGGCCTGGCCGAGATTCTCCCGCGTGTGCGAAATGCCCACGTCGCCGTACACGAAGACGGTACCGACGTCATCTTCGAACACCGCATCGTGCCGGGCCCGAGCGACCGTTCGTACGGTGTCCACGTCGCGCGGCTTGCGGGCCTGCCGGCAGCCGTGGTTACGCGCGCGGAGAACCTGCTTCGCGAACTGGAGGCGACGCGCCCGGCGCCCGGTCTGCCCCAGGCCACACCGAACGGTCACGCTGCCTTGCAGCCCGCACTGTTCGGGCCATCGCCGGTCGAAGAAGCGATCGGCGCCCTCGATGTCGACGGCATCACCCCAATCGAGGCAATCCAGAAGCTCTACGAGCTGAAGGCGCTCCTCGAGCCGCAAGAACCTGCGAGGCCACGGAAGTGACAGCGCCGGTGCCGCGTAGCGTCATGGGCATCCACATCCTCGAACCGGCGGTCGCGGCGCGCATCGCCGCCGGGGAGGTGATCGAGCGGCCGGTGTCGGTCGTGCGCGAGCTGCTCGACAACGCAATCGACGCTGGCGCCACCCGCATCGCGGTCGAGATTGAGGAGGGTGGCCTCGCGCTCATGCGGATTACGGACGACGGGAAGGGCATCTCTCCGGAGGAGGTGGAACTCGCGTTCGAGCGCCACGCCACGAGCAAGATCGCCGAACTCTCCGAGCTCGCTGCGGTACGCACACTCGGGTTCCGCGGGGAAGCGTTACCCTCGATCGCGGCCGCCGGCGACGTCGAGCTCATCACGCGTGCGGCCGAGGAGCCCGTTGGCGTGCACGCGGTCCTCGTCGACGCGCGCGTCGTGCGGCGAAGCGCACGGCCCGCACCGCGGGGGACCAGCTTCGCCGTGCGCGACCTCTTCGCTCGCCTCCCCGCGAGGCGAAAGTTCCTCTCCACGCCGGCAGCCGAAGCGCGCCAGGTGACGATCCTTGTCTCGCACTACGCACTCGCCTACCCGCACATCGCCTTCTCGCTGACCTCGGGCGGGCGGCGCTCACTTACCACCGGGGGCGATGGCAGCCTCCGCCACGCGTTCGCCGCCGTCTACGACGCGGAAACCGCCGCGGAGATGCTCGACGTGGCGGACGAAACCGGGCCGATCCGGGTGAGTGGCCTGGCCGGGCCTCCTTCGGTGCACCGGGGCAACCGTGCAGCCATCTCTGTCTTCGTGAACGGGCGCTGGGTACAGAGCCGGCCGCTCATCTTCGCGATCGTCGATGCGTATCAATCTCAGCTCCCGGTTGGGCGGCACCCGATGGCTTCGATCCGCATCGACCTTCCGGGCGAGGACGTCGACGTGAACGTCCACCCGGCAAAGGCCGAAGTGCGCTTCCGCGAGGAGCGCTCCGTGGCGCGGGCCGTGCGGCACGCCGTCCTCGCAGCGCTCGAACAATCCCGGCCGGTCGGCTGGTCGATCTTCCCTGCGAGCAGCAGCATCGCATCGCCAGGCAGTACCCCGCCCGTCGACAGCGGCGCGGAGCCGGCCGGCCCCGGGGGTACTTCACTTCGCCAGCGGCTGGAACCTCCTGCTGCGCTCCGCCCGCCGGGGCCGACGCAAACACGGCTCGAATGGGCACCGCGGGAAGAGCAACCAGGTGAGCCGTCAGCGGCCACACCAACGCAGCGCGAAGTCCTGCCGCTCCTGCGCGTCGTCGGGCAGATGGGGCTGACGTATGTCGTCGCCGAGGGCCCCGACGGTATGTACCTCATCGACCAGCACGCCGCGCATGAGCGGGTGGTGTACGACCGTTTGCTCGCGCGGAGTGAGCCCAGGCGGGCACAGCAGCCGCTGCTCGAGCCCGTGCTCCTTGATCTCGATACCGTGCTCGCCGCG
>JALOAP010000378.1 GCA_023228745.1 Dehalococcoidia bacterium
TACGTTTCAGCCAACCTCGCTTTCGGCGTCTACCGGACCATGTGGACCTACGGCAGCGTCGGTGATGTCCTCGCACTCTTCCGCCCGGTCGCGATGGTCACGGCCGGCCTTTTCGCCGGGAACGCGCTCCTGCCTGACCGTCATCTTCCCCTTTCGGTCATCCTCATCGCTGGTGCCCTCATCTTCCCCGGCATGGCGATGGTGAAGATGCGCGCCCGCCTCCTTCTTCGCCTCCCGTGGGACTCGGTCGCCTCTCGCCGGCTGCTTATCGTTGGCGCCGGGCGCAATGGCCAGCTCCTCGCGCGCGAGCTCCAGGCTTCGCCACAGGTGAACCTCCAGCCGATCGGGTATGTCGACGACGACCCCCACAAGCACCACCAGCGAATCCATGGACTGCGCGTGCTCGGCCCCGTGTCAGACCTTCGCACGGTCATACAGCGCCACGACGTCGAAAGCGTGGCTATCGCTATCCAGAACCCCCCGGGAGCGTTCGTGCGCCGAGTGCTTGGCACCTGCCAGGAGCTCAACGTCCCCGTGCGCATTGTGCCCGGGCTCGACAACTGGGCACTCGGTCAGCGGCAAAGTGCCCTCCGCGACATCACGGTCGACGACCTCCTTGGTCGCGACCCGGTCGAAGTCGATTACGCGCGCTGCTCCCAGTCGGTGCAGGGCAGGATTGTCCTTATCACCGGCGCCGCCGGCTCCATCGGTTCGGAGCTCTGCCGCCAGGTGCTGACCTTCCGCCCACGCGAATTGCACATGGTGGATAACAACGAGAGCGGCCTCCACGATCTGTCGCTCGAGTTCGCCAATGTCTCGCCCCAGACGACCGTGAAGCTCTGGGTCGCGAACGTGGCGGACGATAAGAAGATCGACCAGATCGTCGGTTCGGTGCGGCCAAACCTCGTCTATCACGCGGCTGCCCTGAAGCATGTACCGCTCATGGAAATCCATCCCGACGAGGCGTTCCGCACGAACGTCATGGGCACCCTCAACGTTGCCCGGGCTGCCCGTACGCACGGCACCGACGTGTTCGTCCTTATCTCCACCGACAAGGCGGTCCGGCCCAGCTCGATCATGGGCGCCACCAAGCGGATCGCGGAGCTGCTCGTCCTGGCGCTGGCACGAGAATCGGAGCAGACGCGCTTTGCCGCGGTGCGGTTCGGTAACGTGATGGGAAGCCGTGGCTCAGTCGTGCCCACCTTCATGCGTCAGATCGAGCGTGGCGGCCCGGTGACGGTGATGCACCCTGAGATGATGCGCTACTTCATCAGTATCCCCGAGGCAGTGAGCCTCGTGATCCAGGCCGGTACCTTTGGCGGCCTCGGAAACATCTACATGCTGGACATGGGCGAAGAGATCAACATTCTCGACCTTGCAGAACGGATGATTCGCCTCCGTGGTCTGCAGCCCAATACCGATATCGAAGTCGTCTTCACCGGACCGCGCCCGGGTGAAAAGCTCCGCGAGGAGTTGGTCGCTGACTTCGAACAGATGGAGCGCACGGAGCACGAGAAAGTCATGCGGCTCACCGCCTCGGTCGACGTTACCGAGCCGGAGATCATGCGCCTTATCTCGGAAATCGAATCCGTGCTCTGGGACGATCCCGACGAGCTCCGGCGCCGCATACACCTCGTCGCGCGCCGCTACTCGCGCGATGCGGGGGAGGATATTGCCGTCGGGCCACAGGGCGAGCCGGCAACATCATGAGCGGTATCCGCATTCACCCCACGGCGGAGGTGAGTCCCGCCGCGGACGTCGGCGACGGCGCCAGTGTCTGGCACCACGCCCAGGTCCGTGAAGGTGCCCGCGTCGGCCCCGGCTCCATCATTGGCAAGGGGGTCTACATCGGCGCCGATGTAGAGGTCGGTGCGAACTGCAAAGTGCAGAACTACTCCTGCGTCTACGAAGGGACCACTCTCGAAGACGGTGTCTTCGTCGGCCCGGAAGTCGTCTTCACGAACGACCGTTACCCTCGTGCCATCAACCCCGATGGAAGCCTCAAGTCGGCCGATGACTGGGACTGCAAGGGAGCGCACGTCTGCTATGGCGCCGCGGTGGGCTCCCGTAGTGTCGTGTTGCCGGGGGTGACCATCGGCCGCTGGGCGCTCGTAGCGGCTGGCTCCGTGGTCACGAAGGACGTACCCGGCCACGCCCTCGTCGTGGGCAACCCCGCCCGGCAGGTGGGCTGGGCCTGTGTCTGCGCCCGGCGACTGAATGAGTCGTTCGGTTGCCCCGCCTGCGGCCGGCGCTACCATCGAACCGAGGCGGGGCTGGCGCCCGCAGATCCCGCCAGCTGACCGCCTGCGAAAGGACCACGTATGACTGCGGCGAACCGCCCCGCCATCCCTGTTGCAAAGCCCCTCCTTTCGGACGAGGAGAAGCACGCTGTGCTCGAGGTGATCGAGAGCGGACAGCTTGCCCAGGGGTCGCGGACCGAGGCGTTCGAGCACGCCTTCGCCGAGTACATCGGCACGAAGCACGCGGTAGCCGTGAACAGCGGTACGGCTGCGCTGATCGTGGCACTCCAGGCGAGCGGCGTTGGCCCGGGCGACGAGGTCATCACGTCACCCTTCAGCTTCATCGCTACGGCCACGAGCATCATCGCCTGTGGCGCAACACCCGTCTTTGTCGACGTCGACCCCTTCGACCTCAACCTCGATCCTAACCGCGTCGAAGACGCGATCACGGACCAGACGGCTGCCATCATGCCTGTCCACCTGTACGGACATCCCGCGCGCATGACCGAACTTGTCGAACTCTGCGAGGACAATGAGCTCGCATTGATTGAAGACGCCGCGCAGGCCCACGGGGCGGAGCACCAGGGCCGCCGCGTGGGCTCGTTTGGCGCGGGCTGCTTCAGCTTCTACCCCACCAAGAACATGACCACCGGCGAAGGCGGCATCATCACGACTGATGATGATGAAGTGGCCCGCATGGCCCGCATCATTCGCAACCACGGCCAGGAACGCCGCTACTACCACGAATATCTTGGCCTGAACTGGCGGATGACAGATCTCGCCGCTGCCATCGGGCTTGTCCAGTTCGGCCACCTTGAGGCGTGGAATAGTGCCCGCATTGCCAACGCCGCTGCGCTCTCACAGGAGATCACCGCGGTCGAAACGCCAAAGGTGCGCGAAGGCGACCGCCACGTCTTCCACCAGTACACCGTCCGCATCTCAGGGGACCGCGACGGCTTCCAGCAGCGCCTGCAGGAAGCTGGGGTGGGTAGCGCCGTGCACTATCCCGTACCGATCCACCGGCAGCCCATCATGCAGCAGATGGGGTTCGGCGAAGCAGATGTGCCGGTGGCCGAAGCCGCGGCTGCGTCCGTGCTGAGCCTGCCCGTGCACCCATCGCTCACGCCCGAGGACATCGACTACATTGCAACGACGGTGAACCGGGTGGCGCGGGCTGAGTAGCCGGGGCAAGCCGACACGAGCTGACGCGGTGCCGTCCGATGATGTCCCGGAGAGGCCGAAAGTAGCCCGGGAACCGGTGGTTATCGCCGACTGGCTCGCGTCAATCGGGTTCGAATCCGATGATGCCCGCGCCCATGCGCGCGCAACGCTGGAACAGGCGGGCCTGACGAACCCGCGCAAGCGAGGCATGGCGCAGGAGAAACTCACCCGCGCCCGCACCCTGCTCGATCGGCAGCTTCGCCTCCTCTGTGCCTCGTGCGCCAGGAATATGACTCG
>JALOAP010000379.1 GCA_023228745.1 Dehalococcoidia bacterium
TGTCTTGTCGGTTTACGTGGGAGGCATTCGGCCGAAGAATGAACTGGAGCAAGCGCTCGCCATCCAGGCGCGGCTGCTCCAGCGGGTGTCGGGGCTGCTCGCCACAAGGGGCCGCTGAGCTACCTGGCGCTCTCTTCGATCACGACCTCGTTAATGAGGACTGGCTCGACTGGCTTGGAGACCTCGCCCGAGGAACCGAGCTCAACTGGCACCTGCGCGATCGCATCGACCACGTCCATCCCCTCAACAACCTCGGCGAACGGGTAGAAGCGGTTCTGTGAGGGGTTATCGAAGTCGAGCGACGTGTTGTCCTTCAGGTTGATGAAGAACTGGCTCCCGAAGCTATCTGAGCCACCGGGCTTCGCCATCGCCAGTGTCCCCCGGGTGTTCCGGATCTCGTTCGGCTCATCCTTCGTGGTGTAACCGGGGCCGCCAGTGCCGTCACCCTTCGGGTCCCCGCCCTGGATGACGAAGCCCTCGCGAACACGGTGGAAGGTCAGGCCATCGAAGTACTTTTGCTGTGCAAGGAAGACGAAGCTGTTCACCGTGTCCGGCGCATCCTCCTCGAACAGGTCGATGACGAAATCGCCCATCGAGGTCTTGATGATTGCCCGGTAGTCAGTCGTTTCGGCATCGATCACCTGCTCCGCCTGGCTGAACTGCCGGGGGTCGGGCGTAGCGGTCTCCGATGGTGTTGCTTCCGCCTCTGCCGTGTCCGTCGCTGTTGGGATGTCTGCCGCTGCGTTCTCGTTGCCGGAATCGATACCAGCGAGCACAGCGGCCGCGACGACGCTGCCAATCATGATGATGGCGCCCGCGATGTAGAAGATCTTCGCATTCGCGAGGAGGTTCATGGGGAAGCCGGGCTGGTACTTCTCTGCGGCGTTTTGCGAGCCACCAACGGTGTAACGGCGCTTGCGTGTGCTCTCCTGCCGAAGGTGTTGCTGATCGCGTCGTCGTCGCTTGGCCACAGTGGAAACCTCTATCCGGGGCGCGGGAAGATGGCCCCGCAAAGCTGGTCGGGTTGTTCCTGCAGTATACGAAGGGGTAACCGCAACGGAGAAATCGGTTCGAAAGGCTCCGGCTAGAGCGAGTAGCCCAGCTCCGCCAGCACCTGGCGTGCGACCTGGCGGTCGTCCCAGGGGCGCGCCTCCGTTCCGTAGACAATCGACTGCTCGTGGCCCTTTCCGCAAATGACAACGATATCGCCGGCTTTCGCGCGGCGAAGGGCCTCGGCAATTGCTTCGCCGCGGTCTTCGACCTCCAGGAAGTCGCGGCCACGCTGCCGCCCGGCCCCCTCCGCGTGGCGGCCGATTTCGCGGACGATCTCGGCGGGGTCTTCGCTGCGAGGATCCTCGTTGGTGAAGACGGCGAAGTCCGCGCCTTCGGCTGCGGCCCGTGCGACACCGAAGCGCCGGCCCGGGTCTCGCTCCCCGGCAGCGCCCACAACGATGCACAGGCGGCCGCGCGTGACGTCGCGCAATACGGAAAGGACCTTCCGGACGGCATCGCCGGTGTGGGCATAATCAACGATGACTTCGAACGGCTGCCCGGCATTGATGCGCTCCATGCGGCCGGGCACGCCGGGAGCGGAGGCGAGCCCCATGGCGATGGAGTGGAGTTCCACGCCAGCGGCGAGGGCGGCGCCGGCCGCGGCGAGCGCGTTTGCCACGTTGAACAGCGCCGGGAGGCGGATGCTGGTGTCGACCATGCCCTGCGGTGTGACCAGCCGGAAGTCGGTCCCGTCGGGTCGCAGCACGACATTCCGCGCGACGATGTCGGCTTCGCCTTCCCTGGCCTCCATGCCATAGCGGAGCGGCCGGGCACGGGTGCGCGAAATCATGAAGTTGGCCGATGGATCGTCCGCGTTCACGACAGCAGCCTTCAGGATTCCCTTCTCGGCGGAGCTGTCGAGCGCTTCGAAGAGCATGCCCTTCGCTTCCCGGTAGGCCTCAAAGGTCTTGTGAAAGTCGAGATGGTCGCCGGTGACGTTGGTGAAAAGCGCCACGTCGTACTCGACGTGATCCAGGCGGTGCAGGGCGAGCCCGTGGCTGGTCGACTCGACGATCGCCCAGTCGCAGTCTGCGTCCGCCATCTTTCGCAGCAGGCGCTGTACTTCGCCCGCTTCGGGTGTGGTCATCCGGTTGCCAACGCTCCCGCCGGTCTCGCCAGGCAGGTGGACGTCCACAGTCCCGAGGCGGCCCGCCTTGAGACCGGCCGCTTCGAGGACGCTGGTGAGCAGGTGGGATGTGGTCGTCTTGCCATCGGTGCCGGTTACGCCGATGACACCGAGTTCGCGTCCGGGATGACCGTAGAACCACGCAGCGACGGACGCCAACGCCGGCCGCGTGTCCTCGACGGCGATGACTGCGGGGCCGTGAGGTATCGATCGCCATTGAGTCTCATGGTCCGCCTGGACAACCACTGCGGCTGCACCGTTCGCAGCTACCTGCGGGAGGAAGTCGTGGCCATCGACGGTGAAGCCGGGGATCGCGACAAACACACCGCCCGGTTGGACACGGCGGGAATCATGCTCGATGGAGGCAACCGGGACGTTGGCATCGCCGCGGACGAGCCGTGCGGCGGGGAGCTCGGCGAGGAGAGAGGCGAGCGTGCGAGGTTCGTTCATTGGCGCCGATCCTACCACCCGCGAGCCACCGGGCGACGCTCGGAAGCAGCTACCCGCGTTCGCGGAGCAGCCGTGGCAACTCAGTCGCGAGTGCGCCACGGCGATGGATGTCGATGCCGTTCGCACGCGCGCCAGTGAAAAGTTCGACACGCACATGCGGTGCGAAGGCGACGACGCGCAGGGGGTCGAGTTCGCGAAGCGCTTCCGGAGAGATGTCGAGCGAACCGAGATCGGCGATCACCAGCGTGGCCTCGCCGGGTACTGCGTCGGCCATTTCAACCTGTATCGCACGATGCCCCATCGCCCCGGCTACGCCTTCGACGGCGGAGAAGAACATCAGGTCGCCGGTGAGCACGGCAACGTCCATTAGCGGAGACCTCCGAGCGAGCCATAGATTTCGAGGAAGTTGGAGAGCATTCGCGCGGTTGCACCCCAGATGAGATCGTCCCCGAACTGGTACGCGGGAAGGACGTACTCGCGGCCGTTGATCACCCGCCGGTCGGCGACGAAGTTGTCAGGGTCGAGGAGGTGGGGGACGGGCACTTCGAGCAGGTAGGCCACCTCTTCGTCGCTGAACTTCCAGCCGTAGGGGTAGCGTGAGAGCCATCCGACGTAGGGAGTCACGAGGAAGTTCGAGATGGTGATCATGTCATCGACGCGGCCGAGCACGTCCACGTCGCGCGGGGCGACGCCAATCTCCTCGTGTGTCTCGCGCAGCGCGCAATAGAGGACGTCTTGGTCGCCGGGATCCATGGCACCGCCGGGGAAGCTGATCTGGCCCTTGTGGTCGCGCACGCGGTCGGTGCGCTTTTGGAACACGATGTGCGGGTCGCCCCTGTGTTCGAAGAGCAGGATCAGGACGCCGGCGGCCGTCACGGCAGGATCATGCGGGACGCGATGCGCGACGTATCCTTCGAGCGCGGTCCGGAGCAGATCCTTCATGCCAACCCGGAAATAAGGTGGCGGCGGCGCGTCGACTCGCGCAGCTCATCCCAAATGAGTTCGCGTAGTGTCTCGGCCTCCGGGGTATCGAGTGCTTCGACCGCTGCGTGCAAGTCAATGAGGA
>JALOAP010000380.1 GCA_023228745.1 Dehalococcoidia bacterium
GGGGGAGGTTGCTCAAAACAGAGTTCTTTTCCAACGTCTTCTCCTCTATAACGGGATAGATGCCTTGCTCACGTATCGACTGGCGCAGATACAGATGGAGGAGATTGGGTATGAGCTCTGATCATCACTTCATGACTATTTACGTCAATGAGAGCGGGTACAATAGTAAAGATCAGGTAGAGATGTGTCTCAAGGAGCACATTCCGGTCATGTTTTTGACTGATGGTGGCGTCTATGGTGAAGGTTCAAGCAACGGTTGCGGATGCCTATAAACTGGTGCATGAAGGGATTCTTGCGCTTGCTCGGGCAGAGCGGAGAGGCATCCGGATAGATGTGGAATACTGTATTGAGAAGCAGCAGTATCTCACCCGGAAAGTTAAATACTATCAAGATAAATTGAGTAGGACGAACTTTTTCCGGCGGTGGGAGCATATCTATAAGGGGAAGGTGAACGTCCTCAGCGATGATCAGTTAGCCACGGTTCTCTACAGACACATGAAATTGACCCCTCCGAAGATGACGACGTCCGGGCGTGGTGCAACTGATGAAGAATCATTAAAGCAACTGAATGTCCCGGAGTTGCAGTATATCATCCAGATTCGGAAATTGATGAAGATTCGGGATACATATCTTGGGCAGTTCATTCGGGAAACGAACAAGGACGGTTATATGCGCCCGTCTTTTAACTTGCATACTGTCCGGACGTATCGATCGTCATCGAGTGATCCGAATTTCCAGAACATCCCGAAGCGCGATAAGGAAGCCATGGAGATCTGTCGGAGAGCCATACTTCCGCGCCCTGACCACATGCTGATGGAGGCTGACTTTTCGGCGCTGGAGGTTATGATCTCGGTGTGCTACCATAGAGATCCTGTAATGATCAATTATCTGCAGGATCCTGCGGCCGACATGCACCTGGATATGGCGAAGCAGATCTATATCAATGATGAACTGGAGAAGAGTTCTGTTCTTCGGCAAGGTGCAAAGAACGGCTTTGTATTCCCGCAGTTCTATGGAGATTACTATGGGAACTGCGCCCGGTATCTATGTGAATGGGGAAAGTTGCCTGTCGGGAGCCGGTGGAAAAATGATGACGGGGTCGAACTTGCTAACGGGGAGCATTTAGGGGCGCACATGAGGCGTAATCAGATCAAGTCTTTTGATGCCTTCGTAGAGCACATGAAGCATGTAGAGGACGATTTCTGGAATCGCCGATTCAACGTGTACAACCAGTGGCGCAAGACCTGGATTCAGCAGTATCGAGAGAACGGCTATTTCCAGATGCTGACAGGGTTCCGATGCTCGGGGTTGATGAGGAAGAATGAGATCGTCAACTACCCTGTACAGGGGACAGCATTCCACTGTCTGCTCCAGACATTCATTTACCTGGAAGAAGTGGCGCAAGAGCAGGGATGGGATTCACGATTAGTCGGGCAGGTTCATGATTCGATCGTCCTGGATGCAAACCCTGACGAACTTCATCATATTCAGGCTGCATTAGACGACATTGTTGGCCGTCGATTGCCTGAGCAGTGGGATTGGATAGTCGTCCCATTAGAGATTGAGATTGATGAGTATGCGGTCAATGGACCGTGGATTAAGGAGTGAGTAGAAATGACAGGCGTTTTAGCGTTGAAGTATCGACCGGAGACTTTCGATGACGTCATCGGGAACCAGGACGTAATTGAGGTCCTCAAGAATCAGATGAGTGGGAGCGGGCAACCGCTTTCGCATAGTATTCTGCTGCACGGGCCGACGGGGTGCGGGAAGACGACGATCGGGAGAATCATTGCCCGCACATTAGGAGCAGAGGGCGGTGATCTGCAGGAAGTAGATAGTGCAGACTTCCGAGGGGTTGACACCATTCGAGATATCCGGAAGCAGAGTCGATACAAGCCTCTCGGAAGTTCGTGTCGTGTTTGGATTCTAGATGAAGTTCATCGATTGACAAATGATGCGCAGTCCGCCCTTCTCAAGGAACTTGAGGACACTGCTTCGCATGTCTATTACATTCTCTGTACAACAGACCCGCAGAAACTCCTGCCCACTATTCGTGGGCGATGTGCATCTTTCCAGGTACGGACGCTGACAGAGAAGGAGATGAAAAAACTCCTGTTGAAAGTAGTCAAGCGGGAAGGGGAATCGTTGGACAAGGATGTATACGAGCAGATCGTTCAGGACAGTATGGGCCATCCCCGGAATGCTCTTCAAATTCTCGCGCAAGTTCTTGCAGTTGATGACGATAAGCGCTTGAAGGTTGCGAAGCGTTCCGCAGAGAAACAGTCACAGATCATTGAATTGTGCCGGGGCTTGATTGGGGGTGCGCCCTGGCCTAAAATAAGTACGATTTTAAAAGGATTGAAACAAGAAGATCCCGAGCAGATTCGGCGGGCAGTTCTCGGGTATTGCCAGACTGTTTTACTCAATGACCCGAATGACCAGGTTGCAAGTGTAATGCAGGAGTTCATCGAACCTTTCTATAATTCAGGGCACCCGGGTTTGGTCCTCGCATGTTATAGCGTGCTGTACGCCGAGGAATAAGGGACGATCGGGGAGGAAAAACATTTATTATCTTTCTTAACAATATAATATATTAAGAAAGTGAGACAGGTTCAAAACATGACAGAGATCGCATTGAATTATGAGACCGATACATTCATTGATATGACGGCGCTCGACATTGAGTGGCTTCGTCAGCCTGATCTGATGTTGCGCTATGCGAGATACATGGCGGAAGCAAAGAAAGGGCTGGATGAAGCGAAAGAACGGCTTGATGTCGGGAAAGCACGCATTGAGATGAATATCCGGACATATCCGGAATCGTTCAATCTCTCGAAACTTACTGAAGGTGCGATTCAGAGCACCCTCTTGCTTCAAGAAGAGTACCAGAAGTTGAGCAAGGAGTACATTGATGCGCGATATGAGTATGACGTTGCTGCGGCGGCTGTTCGAGCCATTGATCAGAAGAAAACGGCGTTGGAGAACTTGGTCAGACTGTTGGGCGCATCGTATTTTGCTGGCCCGCAGGTTCCTCGGGATCTTACATCTGAATGGCTGCAAGAGAACCAGCGGAGAGGTACGTCGAACTCCTATGTCCGCATCAAGCGCAGGGAGCGCAGGGAGAAGACTTGAGGTGTGTATCATGTAAGGGATAGTCCGTCATCATTGATGAATGTTTCACCATCACCCCCTTCACAACCTTAATGGAGAGATTTAATATGGCCAAAAAACCAAAGGCAGGAACAAGAAAGTTTAAGGGCGGCGTTTCTCGAAATGCCGCAAAGCAGTCCCGCGGGGCGCAGTACGGGCACCTGAATCTTCCGAAGGGCATTCGTATCTTCAAGGAAGAACCGAAAGCACGCGTTGATCTGGACATTCTCCCATATGAGGTCACGTCCGACGTGCACCCTGACCGTGATGATGAGTATGGCATCGCTGTGCCTGGAGAACTCTGGTACAAGCGTCCCTACTGGCTGCACCGCAATATCGGTTCGAATAACACGACCGTCGTCTGTCCGACCAGCATCAAGAAACCCTGTCCCATCTGCGAGTACCGGGCACAGCTGCTCAAGGATGGCGCAGACTACAAGGACGAGACCGTTCAGTCTCTGCGGGCATCTCTGCGGAACCTCTATGTAGTGATTCCGAAAGGGAACAAGAACTTCCTCGAAGAACCGCACATCTGGGA
>JALOAP010000381.1 GCA_023228745.1 Dehalococcoidia bacterium
GGGGGCGGCAAGCTGGGCGGCGAGGTCGAGGCGGGCGGCGACGGCGAGGGCGTCGCAGCGTTCGTTTTCGGCGACGCCGGCGTGGCCGGGGACCCAGCGCCACTCGATGTCGTGCTCTTTCGCCAGTTCGAGCAGTTCGCGCCACAGGTCCTGGTTGAGGACGGGCTGCTTCTGCGAGGTTTTCCAACCGTTTCGCTGCCAGCCGACGAGCCACCGCTTTTCGAAGGCGTTGCGCAGATACTGCGAGTCGGTGTGGAGGACGACGCGGGCCGGCCGCTTGAGGGCGCGCAGGGCCATGATCGCGCCCATCAGTTCCATGCGGTTGTTGGTGGTGTTCGGCTCGGCGCCGGAAAGCTCCTTGCGCTTGCCATGGTCGGGGGCGATGAGCACGGCGCCCCAGCCGCCCGTGCCGGGGTTGGGCGAACAGGCGCCGTCGCTGTAGATATGGACAAGGGGTCTATCGCTCACGACCGACAGCATGGACCGGCGGCCGGAACCGGGCCACCTGCGGCGTCTGCGCTCAGGGGATTTCCCGCACCTCTGCCATGGACTGGAAGCGCGCACGGCCGACGGAGATAAAGATGCCTTCCGCTTCGGCGCAGAGAGTGTCGCCGTCGTAGAGCTCGCCGGTGGTGAAGATCTTCCGGCCTTCAACACGGTCGACGCGCCCGCGTAGCAGCACTTCCTTATGAAGCGGCGTGGGCCGGCGGTAGCGCACGATGAGGGTGCCCGTCATCCCGGGTTCACCGGTCATGGACTGCACGAGGCCGAGCACTTCATCGAAAGCGGCGGCGACGAACCCCCCGTGGACGTGACCGGGCGGGCCTTCGTAGGTGACGGGGAAGGTGACCGTGGCTTCGATTTCGTTGCCGGTGATGCGCGGCAGGATGGGCGGCGCGATAGGGTTGCCGTGGCCGAGCAGGGGGCTGTTATCGAAGAAGCCGCTGGGGTTGCCGGAAAGAGCACTTTCGGCGTAGCCCCAGAGTGCGCGCCCCCGTGGCCCCTGTTCGAGCCGCTCGGCGAAGCGTTCGGCGGATTCGGCGGCGGCGTTCAGCTCCTCTTCGGGGGCGTTGGAATCCATGAGCGCGACGATGGTGCGGCGCAGGGCGTTGGCTAGCCGATGGAGGGCAGCACGCTGGCCCTCGGGCGGGCGCTCATCGGGGTTCCAGTGCATTGGTGTGTGTAGGTCAGGCGTTGGCTCCATGGCGGTATCGTACCGGCCGCTGGTTTCACGCGCGCGCGGGCGGGAGATGGAGGAAGGGTGAGGGAACACCCTAATGCGCCGCGCGACAACCCCTTTCGATGCTCGATACACGGCCCGTCTTGCCTTACCGACGGGTAGATCGCAAATCACGGGGGAATCATGAAGCAACGGCTTCTCGCGCTGGGGAATTTGGCTGCAGTCAAATCCCTCCGGACAAAGATGCTCATCCGGGTCGTGCCTGTCGTGGCGCTCGCACTCGGCATCGTCGTTATCCTTGCGGTGGTCATGGCGTCGCGCGCGCAAAAGCAAGAGGCGTATGACTACTCCACAGAATTAGCGCGCAACTACGCTAGCCAGTTCGAGAGCGTGGTCCGCGAGAACAAGGCGAAGGCTCGCACGCTCGCCGAGCTGATGGTCAACTACCAGGGCACGAGCCGGAACGAGATCCAGCGCATGCTGCGAAGCATGATCGAGGATGATCCCGACCTTCTCGGGGTGTATGTCGGCTTCGAACCGAATGAATTCGATTCGCGGGACTATGCCTACAAGGTCGACCCCGCGAGCGACGGCACGGGCCGCTTCATCCCCTACGTCAACAGGCTTTCCGGCACGGTCACGCTGGACCCGCTGGTGGACTATGAGACGTCTGACTACTACCAGCTCCCGAAGCAAACACTGAGCGACGGCTTCCTCGATCCCTTTATGTACGAGGGGGCGCTGATGACGAGCTTCGTGTCCCCGATCATCCGGGAGGGGCGCTTCGTCGGCATCGGTGGTGTTGATGTCTCGCTGGGGACGATCGACGAGATCGTGAGCCAGGTAGAAGTGTTCGACACGGGCTACGCCTTCCTCGTGAGCAACAACGGCACGTTCGTGAGCTATGGCAACAAGGATCTCATCGGCACGAAGACGCTGGCCGATTGGGGCGCCGACACGGCGAACAGCGACCTCGCCGCAATCCAGGAGGCGATCGCGGAGGGCAAGGAAGGGCACATCTCGACGAAGGACCCGCTGACCGGCAAGAAGGTGGAGATGTTCTATTCGCCGGTGAAGACGGGCCAATGGGGCATGGTGGTGGTTGCGCCGGAGAGCGAGATCCTGGCGCCGGTGAAGCGCCTGCAGAGTGTGCTCATCCTGGCGGGCATCGTCACGGTCCTTGCGACTGCCGGCGTCATCTACCTGGTGGCGGACCGCCTGGTGAAGCCTTTGCAGCGCCTCGCCGGGGCCGCCGGCCAGATCGCCGAGGGCGACCTGGATGTCGCTGTCGACCTCCACTCGCAGGACGAGATTGGGCAGACCGCGGAAGCGTTCCGGGGGATGACCGGGTACCTCACAGAGATGGCGGCCGTGGCCGATGCCATTGCCGAGGGCGACCTGACTCGCGACGTCCAGCCGCGCTCGGAGTGCGACAGGCTCGGCCTGGCGTTCCAGCGGATGAACACAAATCTGCGGGAGATGGTTGGGGGCGTGAGCCAATCGGCGGTCGGGATGGCGAACGTCTCGAGCGAGCTGGGCACGGCCGCAGACCAGACCGGCGCGGCCGTGGAGCAGGTGAGCGCCGCCATGCAGGACATCGCCGGGGGTGCACAGGAGACGGCGGGCGCGGCGCAGAGCACGACCGTGGCCATCGCCGAGCTGAACGTGGCGATCGACCAGGTGGCGCGGAACGCGGGCGACCAGGCGCGGGAAGTGACCGCCGCCACCGAGACGACGGCGCTGATGGCCCAGCAGGTACACCGCGTGGCCGATAATGCCACAGAAGCCGCTGCCGCCGGTGAGCAGACGCGGACGGCCGCCGCGCAAGGCAGCGAAGCCGTCCGCGAAGCGACCGAAGGCATGGCCGCCATCCGCGAGGTGGTGCTGCAGGCTGCGACGCGGGTCGAGGAGCTCGGCCGCCTCGGCGAGCGCATCGGGCTGGTCGTCGAAACCATCAACGAGATCGCCGAACAGACGAACCTGCTCGCGCTGAATGCCGCGATCGAGGCGGCGCGCGCCGGCGAACAGGGCCGCGGCTTCGCAGTCGTCGCCGATGAAGTGCGGAAGCTGGCGGAGCGAAGCCAGGGGGAAACGCGCGCTATCGGCGAACTCATCACCGAAATTCAGCGCGGCACAAATGCCGCGGTGATGGCGATGCAGAGCGGTTCCGAGCGCGTTGAGGCTGGCTCCGTGCAGGCCCAGCGTGCCGCCGAGGCGCTCTCGGAGATCCTGCAGGCGGTCGATGTCGCCGCCACGCGCATGCAGGATATCGCCCAGGCGGCGTCGGCGATGGCGCCGGACGCCGAACGGGTGGTGGAGACGATGCGGCAGGTTGTGGCGGCCGTGGAGGAGAACGCATCTGCCGCGCAGCAGATGGCTGCACAGGCCGACCAGGTCTCGAACGCGATGCAGTCGATCGCGGCGGTGGCCGAACAGAACGGCGCTTCGACGGAGGAAGTGTCGGCCTCGGCGGAGGAGATGTCGGCGCAGGTGGCGCAGGTGAGCGG
>JALOAP010000382.1 GCA_023228745.1 Dehalococcoidia bacterium
CGTTTGGAGGGCTCGTCAGCAGTTATGGAACAACAGCCAGCAGCGGCCGAATATGCCGAAGCCAGCAGCGTCTTCGAATCCGCAATGTTCGAAATCAAGCGGGTCATCGTCGGTCAGGAGGCCATGCTCGAGCGCGTGCTCGTCGCCCTCCTTTCGAATGGCCACCTGCTTATCGAGGGCGTCCCCGGTCTCGCGAAGACGCTCACCGTGAAGACCGTCGCCGAAGTCCTCGGTGGCACTTTCGCGCGCATTCAGTTCACCCCCGACCTGGTTCCCGCCGATCTCGTGGGCACCCGCATCTATAAACCGAACACCGCCACCTTCGATGTCGAACTCGGCCCCGTGTTCTGCAACATCCTCCTTGCAGACGAGATCAACCGGGCTCCCGCGAAAGTCCAGTCGGCGCTGCTCGAAGTCATGCAGGAGCACCAGGTGACCATCGGTGCGAAGACGTTTCCCGTGCCCGACCCGTTCCTGGTTCTCGCCACGCAAAACCCGATCGAGTCCGAGGGCACCTACCCCCTCCCGGAGGCACAGGTCGATCGCTTCATGATGAAGGTCCTCGTCGACTACCCGCACATGGGTGAGGAAATGACGGTCGTCCAGCGCTCGCTGGTCGAGGTTCCGCAGGTGCGCGAAGTGCTCCCGATTGAGCAGCTCCATCGCTACCAGCGCCTCACCCGCGAGGTGTACGTGGACCGCGCCGTGGCCGAGTACGCTGTTCGCCTCGTCGACGCCACGCGCCACCCGGCCGAGTACGGCCTCAGACAGTTCGTCCCTCACATTGCGTTCGGCGCCAGCCCCCGGGGGTCGATCAACCTTGTGCATGGAGCGCGCGCGCTGGCCCTGCTGCGCGGCCGCCGCTATGCGCTTCCCCAGGACGTGTTCGACATCGCCAAGGATGTGCTTCGCCACCGAATGGTGCTTACTTACCAGGCGCTTGCGGAGAACGTTTCGAGCGACGACATCCTCGACAGCGTCCTCGCATCCGTGCACATGCCCCACCTCGAACTCGCCCGGGAGGCGACCGCGTGACAGGCGGCGCACAGCTCCGCGTCCTACGGACTCCAGAGCGGCCCGGCCCCGGGCCGATGCCGGACGCCCTCCTCAGGACGCTCGATTTTCGCATCGCAAGGAGGATCTCGGGCCTGCTCCAGGGCGACTACCGCTCGTCGGCGCTGGGGCATGGCACCGAACTTGCCCAGGTCCGCGAATATCAGGCCGGCGACGATGTCCGCCTGATCGACTGGAATGTGACCGCTCGAACTGGTGAGCCCCACGTCCGCGCGCACGTCGCCGAGCGCATCCTCACAACCTGGCTGGTGCTCGACCACTCCCCGTCCATGACGTTCGGCACCGCTGACCGCCGCAAGGCCGATGTCGCAGAGGGCGTCGCCCTCGCTGTGGGACATATCGCGACCCGTCGCGGCAACAATCTCGGCCTCGCCACCTTCGGCGACTCCCGTCCGCGGACCGTCCCGCCCGCACAGGGCCGCGCCGGCATGCTCGCACTGCTCCGCTCACTGCGCGAAGAACCCGTACGCGACGCGGGTTCCAACTCCCTCGGCGAGGCACTGACACGTATCAACCGGCTGGCCCGCCTCTCCAAGCTCGTTGTCGTCGTCTCCGACTTCCGCGGTGAGCGCGACTGGCGGGAGCCCCTGCTCGAACTTTGTGCCCGGCATACCGTCATCGCCGTCGAGATTCGCGATCCGCGCGAACAGGAACTCCCCGACGTCGGTGAACTCTGGCTTGTTGACCCCGAGACCGGGCGCCAGCTTCGCGTCGATACGAGCCGTCCCGGGCTCCGGGAACGGTTCGCCGCCGCCGCCGCCGAAGAGCGCGCAGCGGTCGCCGCCGAGATCCGCGAGGCCGGTGCCAGCCACGTCGTCCTATCGACCCGTGGCGATTGGCTGCGCACCTTCGCGGGGTTTCTCAATAGCAGCGGGGCCGCGCGATGACTTTTGTCTGGCCCGTCGCACTGCTCGCCCTGCTGCTCATCCCACTGGCCGTAATCGGCTACATGGCGGCCCAGCAGCGCCGTGCTCGCTTTGCCCTCCACTTCACGAACCTCGATCTGCTCGCAAACATCGTCGACGAGACACCCGGCTGGCGCCGCCATGTCCCAACGGCCCTCTACCTCGCTGGTCTCGCTGCACTCATCATCGCCCTCGCGCGCCCGGAGGTCGTCGTCTCCGTCCCCCGGGAGGAGGCGACGGTGATCCTCGTGACCGACATCTCGGGCTCGATGAACGCTGAAGACGTCGAGCCCACCCGGCTGGTTGCGGCCCAGGAGGCAGCGAACGTCTTGATCGAAGAGCTTCCCGAGGGCTTCCGCGTGTCGCTCGTCACCTTTTCCACGGCGGTGCAGACGCGGGTGATGCCAACCACCGACCGCGAAGCGGTGCGCGCCGCACTCGAAGCCCTGCAGGCCAACGGCGGCACGGCTATGGGCGACGCGCTCATGCATTCGCTCGACCTCGCCCAGCTCGAGCAGCAGGCGCGAAACGGCGACCCGGGCACTACGCCAACCCCGACGCCTCAGCAGGCACCGGGGGATGAGGCGCCCGTCGTCGTTGTCCTCCTTTCCGACGGATACAACACCGCGGGCAGCGCCGATCCACTCCAGGCCGCCGACCGCGCTGCCGAGTTCGGCCTTCCCGTCTTCACCGTTGCGCTCGGCACCCAGGATGGCATCGTCCAGGTACCCGACTCCGCCGGCAACCTGCGTACCGTCCGCGTTCCTCCGGATGAGGAAACGCTTGAGGAAATCGCAGAGCGAACCGGCGCTCGCTTCTTCACCGCGCCCGATGCGAGCGAGCTGCGGGGGATCTACGAGGCACTCGGCTCGACCATCGGCTATGACGAAGAGGACCGCGAGATCACGCCCGCGTTCGTCGCGGCAGCCATCTTTGCCATAACGGCTGGTGGTGCGCTCTCTCTCCTCTGGTTCAACCGCTTCCCCTGACGTGCACGTCGTCCCACGAAAAAGAGGGGCCTCGGCATAGGCCGAGGCCCCTCTTTCGTGGAGCGGTTCGTGCGACGGGGGATGCCGTCTACCGGCTCCTCCGTGCCCGGAGTCCGAAGTAGGTCAGCCCGCTCCCGAGCATGGTGAGTGCGCCAATTGCCAACAGTGTGTTCAGCGCTTGCTCGCTGGTCGAAGCTTCACCACTCCCCGTCGCCGGGGCACCTGGCGCCTGCACACCAGCAACCGCCTGTTGCTCTGGCGGGATGTTGGTCACCGGCGTCTCGCCAGTAATGATGCCCGTCGGAGTTGCAGTCGTGGTGACAGTCGTCGGCACCGTTGCCGTGGCCGTGGTTGTAGCCGTGACGGTAGCTGTCGGTGTTGTCGTTACGGTTGGTGTCGCCACCTCCGCCTCGTTCGTGAAGGTGCAGACGATGTCCACTCCGTCGTCGACCTGGCTTAGCGTGAAGCTCACGCTCCCGCTTGCGAGGTCTTCGTTGAAGTTCACGTTCGTGTCCGTGCAAGTGATGTCGACGAGGTTCCAGCCCGCGGGGACGACCTCCGTGAAGATGTAATCGCCGGTCGTCAGCTCGGTGATCACGCGGACGTTGTCGTCGTCATCGTTGGGTTCGTCGTCCGCTTCCAGCGTGAAGCTGGTGTGTCCCGCGACGTTGCTCGTGAACGGGTACTCGACGTCCTCGTTGTTGTTGCTGTCTTC
>JALOAP010000383.1 GCA_023228745.1 Dehalococcoidia bacterium
GTAGCAGCCGTCCAGGTGATCGACAGTTGGGATGTCATCGTCCTGGATGGCGTAGGCGCCGGCCTTGTCGAGGGGGCGGCCGCTGGCAACGTAGGCGTCGATCTCGTCGTCGGTGAGGGCACGGAGGGAGACGCCTGCTTCACTTGCGGCGGTCACGCACCTCCCTTCGCAGACGACGCTGACACCGGTCGTCACGGTGTGCGCCCGGCCGCGCAGGTCGCGAAGCAGGGCGACCGCGTCGGCGGGGTCGCGGGGCTTGTCGAAGAAGCGCTTGCCGTCGTGGACGACCGTATCGGAGCCGATGACCACGGCGCCGGGTGCAGAGTCAGCGACGGCAAGCGCCTTCGCCTCGGCGAGGCGCATCGCCTCGGCGGTGGGGTCGCCGGTCATCTCCTCCGGTAGGTCGGAGGGAATCACGTCGAAGTCGGTGATGAGCGCGGCGAGCAGTTCGCGGCGGCGCGGCGACGCTGAGGCGAGGATGAGGCGCACCTACGCGGCCCCCGGGTCGGCGAGTTCGAGCTTCGCGACGCACTCGATGTGTCCGGTTTGCGGGAACATGTCGAGCGGCGTCACCGATTCGAGGGTGTAGCCACCGTCCACGAGGATGCGGAGGTCGCGCGCGAGCGTCGCCGGGTTGCAGGAGACGTAGACCACCGTGGTTGGGCGGAAGCGGATGATCGCCTCGAGGACTTCCGGCAGGCAGCCGGGGCGCGGGGGGTCGAGCAGGACGGCGTCCGGCGGGATCTCGAGGAGCGGGAGGATGCTTTCGACCTTGCCCATGCGCATCTCGACGTTGGGGGCCTGCTCGAGGTTCACGAGGGCGTCCTTTGCGGCGCTGTGGGACTCCTCGATGGCAGTCACACGGTCGAAGCGGTCGGCGAAGATGACGGCGAAGGTGCCGACGCCGGCGAAGGCGTCGACGAGCAGCCGGCCGCGCTCGGGGAGCGCTTCGCCAACAAGCCGGACCATCTGTTCTGCCTGGGCGGAGTTCACCTGGAAGAACGCGGAGGCGCTCACCTGGAAGCGCTTTCCGCCGAGCTCCTCGATGTACCACTTCTGGCCCGTTTCGAAATCGACCCCGGGGATGGGGGGGGTTACGAGGTAGCTGCCTGTCGTTGCGTTGTACCGGACCTGCACCTGGTGGAGCCCCGCACCGTGTCCCTGCAGCTTCGGCAGGAGTTCGTTGACGAAGGGCTCGGCAATGGGACAGTGGTCGACCTTGAGCAGCCCGCGGCCGCGGCGGCTGATGAAGCCGACGTCGCCATATTTCTTGCCGGTGGAGAAGCGCAGGTGGTTGCGATAGGCCCATGGGTTTTCCGCGCCGACGATGGGGCGGACGACGCCATCATCGAGGTGGCCGATGCGGCGGAGCTGTTCGCGGACAACGGCTTCCTTCGCAGCGAGCTGCGCCGGGTAAGCAAGGTGCTGGAGCTGACAGCCGCCACATTCGCCGAAGAGAGGACAGGGCGGCTCAACGCGGTCGGGGGAAGGCTCGATGACCTTCGTGGTGACGGCCTCGATGTAGTCGGCGTGGACGCGCTCGACGGTGGCTTCCACCAGCTCGCCGGGAGCGGCATAGGAGACGAAGACGATGCGGCCGTCCTCCATCCGGGCGAGAGCAGCACCGCCGAAAACGATAGATTCCGGACGCAGCGTCAGGACCTCGCCCGGTTGGGGCGCGCCCTCGATCACGACTTGCTTGCGGCGCCGGCGGCTCATTGCTCCAGCTTAGGGAGCACGGCGGACAGGATCGAACGGCTACTGCGCCAGCTTCGAGCCGGGGACGTAGTAGCGGTCGTGCCAGATGCCGCGGAAATCTTCGCCCTGCCGGGGCATGCGCCACGTTTGCACCTTCGACCCCTCGAGCGGGATGCGGAAGAGCGCACGTGGCTGGTCGATGGTCTCCGTGATGTAGCGTTCGGCGCCGGCGGGCGGCACATAGCGCAGGCAGATGCGGCGGTAGCGGCCGCGCCATTCATCGTCCTGGCCGATGTCGTAGGCGAGTTCGGCGACACCTTCCACGACGACCTTGCGATAGGGGTGGGCTTCTTCGTCGATCGCCAGGGCGATGCGGGGATCGCGGCGCAGGTTGGCAAGCCAGGTGGACTCGGCACGAGGGGTGATCCAGATCGCACCCTCGTCGTAGATGTACCAGCACGGCGTGACACTGGGCGCGCCATCGGGGCGGAGCGATGCGACACGGCAGAGGATGCCGGGCTGGCGCAGGAACTGCTCGCGTTCGTCATGGGTCAGTGCCGGCATGTCGCCCTCCTGTTCGGAGGGCGATTGTAGCGGAGTTAGCGTTCGAGGTCGGAGGGCTCCTGGGCGGGCTGGCCGCGAAAGCGACGGACCAGCCGGCGCGCGGGCAGGGTGGACCCGTGTGCGAGCGTGTGCAGCCAGGCGTTCTTTCGGACGTTGCCGATGGCCCTCCAGCGGACCTTCGGATCGATGAGTCGGTGCCGGACTGAGACTCGCGGCGGGGCGCCGAAGTGTTCTGCAAGCTCACGCAGGGAGTGGGACCAGAACTCGTCCTCGCGTTTGTGGCCACCCAGCCGGAGCCCGAGTTCGTAGAGCGGGTCGTTCGCGCGCATCACAACGAGAACACGGGCGGTGAGTTCGCCGGGATCGCCGTCGACGCTCGATTGGATCCACCCGGCGAACATGTGCCCTTCGGACGTCTCGAGGGTGAAGGACGTGTCGCCGGAGAAGAGAACGCGGACACCGGTTGAGAGCCGCGTGCCCCCTGGAACGGGAAGTTCGACCGCGGCGACCTCGCCGGGTTGAATCCCTCGGAGTGACGCGCTATAGCGGTGGCCGGGTGGCCAGAGGTTTCCGAACTCACGCTTCCAGTACCCGGTGACTTCGCGAGCGGAGGATGCGACCGGAAGCTGGACGCGGTACTCCTTCTCCCAGAGCTGTCCGAAGCCCGCCGACGGAGCTACGGGGCGGCGGCCCTCGATGTTCGGGGCGTCATCCTTCGAGAGGTTCGGCGGAGCATGCAGGTGCTCCGACGGGCGGGCCCACTGGCCCGCGCGGTGTTCGAGTGCAGGGGGCGGCGAGCTGTCTCGGTCTGTCACCGCGTGAGTATGACCAGTGCGGAGTCGCAGAAACGTCTAAATAAGACTCCGAAGTTCGGCAGCCGCCGTACGGACGCGCGCGGGCGCGGTACCTCCGGGCAGGTCCCGGGCAGCGAGCGCGGAATCAACGTCGAGGTCGAGGATATCCTGCTCGAAGAGGGCACTCGCATCGGCGTATGTTTCGAAGGGGAGCTCGTTCAATTCGCAGCGGCGCAGCTCGCACTCGCGGACGAGGGAACCGACGACTTCATGCGCTGTCCGGAAGGGCATGCCCTTCTTCACGAGGTAGTCGGCGACGTCCGTGGCGAGCGAGAAGTTCGCCCCTGCGGCCTGGCGCATCCGCGGCAGGTCGAAATCGAGGGCGGGGACCATGGCCGCGAAGATGGTGAGCGTCGGGATAACGACGGAGGCGGCGTCCAGGATTGCAATCTTGTCCTCCTGGAGGTCGCGGTTGTAGGCGAGCGGCTGGCCCTTGAGGTTCGTCAGGAGGTTCAGAAGCTGGCCGTATACGCGGCCGGTGCGGCCGCGGGCGAGCTCGGCGACGTCGGCGTTCTTCTTCTGCGGCATCATGCTCGACCCGGTGGCGAACGCATCGGGGAGGTGCA
>JALOAP010000385.1 GCA_023228745.1 Dehalococcoidia bacterium
GGATGATGGAAAGCGGCGGATAGAGTTTCTCATCAATCACGAAGCGGCTCAATGACTCATATCCCACAGTATCATAGGTTATGTGATCGACGATCTTTTGATAAGCACTGAACATGCAATCGATCAAGCGTTGATGATATTCGTGATGGATCACATCGATCTGATCCTTGATCTCATAGAGACGTGAATGGACCGGAACCGAAATGACGCCACCGAGCGGCGCTGGATTGAGCAAGCTGTAGAGTTGCGTGATTTCATCCACGGCTTCTTCGCCTACGATGTGCAACCCCAAGATGTATTGCCTGATCTTCGAAAGAATGATTTTGATGAGCGGCGTGTTCAAACGGGAATATAGACGTTTTCCCCGATCAAGCGAAAATGATGCGATGTAGTAAGGCTCTTCGGTTTGATCTATGTCATGTTCAGACAAACCAATGAACGCATATTCCAATATACCCCTCAACGAGTTGATGAATAGGTCATAGCGGATCATCGCATTAATCCCGAGAATGTTCTTGCTCGCCACATCTGCTTCCTCAATGGCGATGTTGCTCAAATGCGGTTTGTGGTTGCAATCACCGACAGCATAGATATGTTCGATATTCGTCTGCATCTTCAGATTCGTAACAATCCCCACTTCATCATAAACGATCTTCACATCGCCGAGGACCCCATGATCGAATACATAACCAGTGGCAATAACCATGAAATCGGGTTGAAGCACGATCTTTTCTTCATTTAATATCAGATGAATCGAACGTTCTTTGATGTGAATAGATTCAGCTTCATCGATCAAGTGGAAATGATCCCTTTCAAGTTGCTTCAACAAAATCACACGAATATCCTGATCAAATGTATTGAGAAGCGGTGATTGAGCCAACATCGTCACTTCTGTGCTGATTGATAGAAAGAACAAGGATAATTCATAGGCGATACGCCCGCTTCCATAGATGACCACGGATGCCGGTCGCGTCTTCAGTCCTTCAATCGCTGTCGGCTCCATAACAAATCCGTGGGCCACGCCGTCTTTGAGCCCGTCGATCTCAGGCATCCGCAAAACACCACCATGCGCAAGAACGATGTCGGTCGCAGAAAAGGTTTGATGATCCACCCGCACCGAATGTGAGTCCTGCAAAGACGCTTTTCCATACAACAATGTCACATGTTGGATGGCCATGTCTCGCATATAAACTTCCTCAAGCCCGTGCTTTTTATCTTGATAATGGTCCAGCAACGCGATGAAGTCCAGTCCATTCGAGGAGGTATCGCATTGGATGGCCAGATGCCTAGCATGTGCCATCTGGCCAATCATTTTGACAGACTGAAAAAGGTGGTGGATAAACGTTCCGCCACCATGTAGGGAACGTCCTCCCAATCGTTCTCTTTCGATCAAAAGGACTTTCAAACCCCCATATGCACATTTCTTCGCCACGGTTATTCCCGCAATGCCACCGCCGATGACAATCACGTCATAATGTTCCATGTTTCACCTACTCAAGCGATATAATACGATTTATTCACCTATATGATAGCACATTCATTCGTGTTTGAGAACACACAAAAAAACCCAACATCAATCTCAGTCTATTGAAAGGATGAGAACAAAAAGGAAGGAAATACCAAAATTGATATTTCCTATGAATATTAATGCCTTATCTTGAGATTCCTAGACCATAATTTTTATCCCTCAAGTATAACATCACAACATATAGTTCTGTTAGTTAACACGATTAATCACAAAAAAATAAAGCATCATGTTTTAGATCAACAACATGAATATGTTTTGCCTGAGAACAATCATGGTCTTAATCTTTTCATTAGTGCTTCTATTTAGCAGTAAGTTTGATTTCTTTGTTCATGATGCGTATTCTCCTGATTGTCATAATTATTAATGCGAGTATACCAATAATAATAAATATCACTATAAGAAATATCGGTGTAAAACCGTCGAAGCCGATAATGACAGCCCATAATGTGGCAGCAAAGATAGCCGTTTCGAAGATTAACAAAAAAATTGAATATGTACATATTTCTCTAATTTTCTTTTCAAACTTATCTCTTTCTTGATGCTTTTCCTTGCTCGGTATCGTTCGAGTATGATTATAGTGTGTTGTTTCTAGTTTATCACTAAACATGATGATAAATACAAGAAGAACACTAATCGCAGAAATATAGTCATTCATTATTTTTCTTACCTTGTGATAAGTATTTTGACTTAAGAAATAGATATGTGTCAACCGGACATATGTATTTCCCGGCAGTTGCCTTTTTGCTTCTTATTCTATCTAGACCTGGTTCTTCTTGCGAAATGACCTCATTTATTTTGTTTAACAATATTTTTGATGTTAGGACTCCTTCGTATTCATTATTGTTATCAGGGTTCTTCTCAAACAACTTAATAGCTTGAATAATTGAATTCTCCAACTGAGTTTGAATACGATTCTGATTTTTGGATAATGTATCCTCAATCAATGTTTTGGCAACTCTATCTGTAATTCTAAACAAAGACACAACCTCATTTTCTGTCGGAATTTGATCTTCAAAAAAAGTCTCGATCAAAAACGAGAGTCGACTAATCTTCATATCTTGATTCCGGCTAGGAATTCCCTGATTAGTAATCATATCTAGGTATTCATTAAAAGCTGTTTGTGCAATTTTTGAAATTTTGTCCTTGAAAACTTGAGGATTATCATGGCAAAGAACCTTAAGCAAATATTTTTCTTGATCATCGGTGAAACTGATATCAAACGAAAAAGAATGATTCATGTTCAACCTCCATATTGTTATTTTTTGATACATTATAACGCTCTTTTACCCTGAGAATAATATACTAATCATGAAATATCTATTCTCTCTGTTCTTCAAATTCGACAAATGCATTGTAGTAATCACATATAACAATGACTAATACACCAATTGGAACCTAAGTCGTATCTACAAAAAACACGACTAATTTTTTGCAAAAGTCGTGCTGTCCTAAATGGTTGAGTTAGAAAACATAGTCATTCTTATCATACATTATCCGATATATGGTCAATAAAAAACAGCGCACATCTGTCGTATTTTTATAAAGTTTGATTAATCGACAAAAAAAGCCCGTTCACCCTTGCGGGCAATCAGGCTTGTGCAATTCATCTTAATTGATCAAGTACGGTCTTTTCCGAGATAGAAAAACGCCAGTGTCCCGGGACCTGAATGACTGCCGATGACAGGACCGACATAACTCGTCACAAAACCCTTCACGTTGATCCGCTTCGATATCTGCTCTTTCAAGTATTCGACATCGACGAGACAATCGCCATGGGAGATAAAGATGTCTTGTTCCCAAGGATTCTCAATGGTCTCGATCATCCGTTCCACCATCTTGTTTAGCGCATGACGACGGCCTCTAGCCATACCAGTTTGGACCAATCTACCTTGATTATCCACGTGCAAGAGCGGTTTGATGTTGATGATGCTGCCAAGCAATGCGCGGGCAAAGGACAGACGTCCCCCGCGCTTGAGATGATTCAAATCATCCACCGTGAAGAGGTGACAGACTTTGAGTCTGTTGTTTTCGACCCACTTTGCCACTTGTTGCAGACTTTTGCCGGTTTTTTTCTCTGCAGCCGCCAAAAACACGAGCAATCCTTGTCCCATAGAAGCACACAAGGAGTCGAGCACGACGATTGTGCGATCAG
>JALOAP010000384.1 GCA_023228745.1 Dehalococcoidia bacterium
ATGGCGCGAACCACGGCGAGCATGTCCCCCGGCATCGGTGCGGTCACGGTGAGTTGGCCACCGGCGGGATGCGGGACGCTCAGTTGCCAGGCGTGGAGCATCTGTCGGCCCGCGCCTGGCGCGCCGTAAACCCGATCGAACGTGACCGGCGCGCCGATGGCGGCGAGATGCACACGGATCTGATGGGTGCGCCCCGTCTCCGGGCGTACGAGAAGGAATGAGCGGTCCCTGTCACTTGCCAGGACCTCGTACTCGGTCCGGGCGGCACGCCCGGCCCGCGTGACGGCCATACGGGTCCGGTCACCCGGGTGACGCGAAATAGGGGCGTCGACGATGGCACGGTCGCGCGCGGGCTTGCCTTCGCAGACTGCCAGGTACGTCTTCTTCGCCGTGCGCTGTTCAAACGCGGCGCTGAGCGCAGCCTGGGCTCCCGGCGTCTTCGCGAGCAGCAGGACGCCCGTGGTGTCCTTATCGAGCCTGTGGACGACGCCCGGGTAGTCGGCGTCGAATCGCGTGGCATCGAGGCCGTGGCGGGCGGCAAACCATGCGGCGACCGTAGGGCCCTGTTCGCCGGGGGCGCCGTGCACAGGCAGGCCAGCGGGTTTGTCGATGGCGACGAGCGCTTCGTCCTCGAATAGCACCGGCAACTCGAAATCGACCGGTGCTGCGAGATTCTCGACTGGAGGGACCGAGACACTGAGGTGGTCGCCGGACACAACCCTGACCGATTTGCGGACAGGTTCGCCGTTCACGAGGACGTGGCCTTCAGCGATAAGGCGCTGGAGACGTGCGCGGCTCATCTCCGGGAGGGCGGCGGCGAGCACGGCATCGATACGGCCGGCTTCGGCCGCTACGAGTTCTCGGCGTCCGTCTCGTTCTTCTCTTCGCGCAACATCGCCCATATGAGCACCAGCACCCCGACAGTGATACAGGAATCGGCCACGTTGAAGGCCGGGAAGTTCGGCACCTTGATGAAGTCGACCACTTCGCCATCCCGGACGCGGTCGATCAGGTTGCCGACTGCTCCACCCAGCATCAGAGCGAGGCCACCCCGCATCAGTGGGTGCGCAAAGCCCGGATTGAAGAGATAGATCAGGATCGCGGCCATACCAACCACGCTCGTGATGATGAGCAGTGCCCCTGCGCCCTGGAACATGCCGAAGGCCGCGCCGCTATTGGTGATGTGCACGATGCGAAGGAGGCCGCCATCCGGGATCGACTCGCCACGCTCCACCCACGCGCGAATCATCGCCTTCGTGCCCTGGTCGGCAGCAACGGCCGCCAACGCTATCAGCAAGAACCAGGCATTCGAGGGGCGGAGAGCGAAACGGCCGCGGGGCCGGGTCGTGGTCTCGCGAACCGAGGCATCTTCCACGCAATCGATTGTCGAGTGTTCGCCCGCGAATGTCGATGATGGCCCACCTGTGCCAGCATGGCCCGCCGTTGACGTGCGCCGCGCTCTCGGAAAGGATGCCCTCATGCCTCGACGTGAGACTGGTCACCAGGCGGGCCTCGATTTCGGAGAAGAAGCACCACCCGCCGACTCCCCACTCGCAGCGCGGATGCGTCCGCGCACACTCACCGAATTTGTCGGCCAGGAGCAGGCCGTCGGGCCCGGGTCGATGCTGCGGTCGGCGGTCGAGCGGCGGCAGCTCCCCTCGATCATCCTCTGGGGCCCGCCCGGCTGCGGGAAGACGACACTCGCGCGGCTGCTCGCCCGGGACATCGATGCCGTCTTCGTCGCTATCTCGGCCGTTTCGTCCGGCGTGGCTGACTTGCGAAAGCTCGTGGCCGAGGCGGGGACGCGCCGCCGTGTGGGCCAGCGCACCGTCGTCTTCATCGACGAGATCCACCGCTTCAACAAGGCGCAGCAGGACGTGATCCTGCCGTACGTCGAGGATGGAACGATCACCCTGATCGGCGCCACCACCGAAAACCCATCGTTCGAAGTCGTAGCGCCACTCCTGAGCCGCGTGCGGGTGGTGCGGCTTCGCCAGCTGGAGGCGGACGATCTTCGGGCCATCGTCACGCGCGCGGTGAGCGATAACGAGCGCGGACTGGGCCACCTCGACGTGTCCCTCGAAGGGGCCGCGCTCGATGCGCTGATCGGCGGAGCGAACGGAGATGCACGCGCGGCGCTCACCGCGCTGGAGATTGCAGCGAACCTCGCGCTCGCGGCGGATCGCAAGGCGATCACCCCCGCGGATATCCATGAGGCGCTCCAGGAGCGGCGGCCCTACTACGACAAGAGTGCCGACTTCCACTACGACACCATCTCCGCGTTTATCAAGTCGCTGCGCGGCTCCGACCCCGACGCGGCGCTGTACTGGCTGGCGAGGATGATCGAGAGCGGCGAGGACCCGCTCTTCATCGTGCGGCGCATGGTGATCCTCGCGGCCGAGGACGTGGGCCTTGCCGACCCGCACGCGCTGATGGTGGCCACAGCGTGCCAGCAGGCCGTGCACTTCGTCGGTATGCCAGAAGGGTTTTACCCGCTCGCCGAGTGCGCGCTCTACCTCGCGCTGGCGCCGAAGAGCAACAGCGTTGGTTCGGCGTATTACCGGGCGAAGGAGGATGCGGTTGCGACATCGCATCTGCCCGTTCCGATGCACCTCCGGAACGCGGTGACGGGCATGATGCGCGACTTCGGTTACGGACAGGGCTACCGCTCCGCCCACGCTGAGCCGGGCCACTTCGCACGGGATTTGCGCTATTTGCCGGAAGAACTCGACGGCCGACACTATTACGAAGCTGGCAGCCTTGGCTTCGAAGCCGAGGCTGCTGCGCGCCTGGACCGGCTCCGCACATCACCTCCCCTGGACACGACCGAATGAAAATCCAGTTCCTCTATTCACAGGCCACCGGCCGTGGCGCGGAAGCCGAAGAGGCACTCCGCCTTGCGATCGAGGCCACCGGCATAGCAGCCGAGGTGGAGTACATCGAAGTGACCGACAGCGAGGACGCGAAGCGTAAGCGCTTCCTCGGGTCACCCACCATCCGCGTGGAAGGCGTCGACGTCGAGTACGGGGAGCGGGAGCCAGATGAATACCAATCCGGGACTCGGTACTACAACTCCCTCGAGGGCTGGAAGCCGTATCCCAACGCGCGGCAGATCGCGAACACGATTCTTGAAGTGCAGCAGCGGCAGGGTGCAGCGCAAAATTGACACTGGCGTATGATGACGCACATCGCTAATCACGGAGGTGCCTTTTGAGCGAAATCCTGCGCTATGAGATCGAAGACCACATTGCGACCATCACGCTGAATCGTCCCGAGGCGATGAACGCCATCACGCGTGAACTCTATGCCGACCTGGAGCAGGCGGCGCGTGACGCGCACAAAGACCCCGAAGTTCGCTGCGTCATCATCACAGGCGAGGGCCGTGCCTTCTGCTCGGGCGACGACGTGAAGCAGATCATGCTCGGTGAGAAGCGCGACGAGACGACCGCGCGCCTCCGCGACGTGAAGCCGAAGCCGACGCCGGCCGCTGCCGCCATCCTTGAATGCGACAAGCCGGTCATCGCGGCGGTGAACGGTCCCGCGGTCGGTTGGGGCATGGACCTCACCCTCTTCTGCGACATCCGCATCGCTTCGGAGCGGGCGAAATTCGGCGAGTTGTTCATCAAGCGCGGGCTTGTCGCCGACCTGGGCGGGCTCTGGCGGCTTCCCACCGTTGTGGG
>JALOAP010000388.1 GCA_023228745.1 Dehalococcoidia bacterium
GGCCGGCAGCGGTCTCGAACTCAGGGCGGGTGGCCCAGGCCGGGCTGCCCATATAGGCCACGAGCGCCTTCCACTCGGCATCGCTGCGCGCGCTTATCGCAATCCAGCGGTCTTCGCCGCGGGTGGGGAAGACACCGTTGGGGACGAAGCCTTCGATGCTGCGATTGCCAATGGCGGTGTGCTCGCGGCCATTCCAGGCAGCGTCGAGCGCTGCCTGCGGGAACATCTGCGACGAGCACTCCGCCTGGGCGAGTTCGATGGTCTGCGCCTGGCCTGTGCGGCGGCGGTGGCGGAGCGCAGCGAGGACGGCGATCGCGCCGTGCATCCCGGCAAAGAAGTCGCCCGCGAAGACCTGCACGTTGGTCATGGGGGAGGAGTCTTCGTAGCCGCGGAGGATGGTGGAGCCGCCGACGGCGTCCATGTGTGCGCCGTAGCCGCGTCCCGAGACATAGTCGCCGGTGCGGCCGAAGGCAGGGACGTGCAGGATGATGATGTCGTCGCGCACTTCGCGGATGGCGGCATCGTCGAGCCCGAGCCGGTCGAGCGTGCCCACCGGGAGGTTCTCAGCGGTGACGTCGCTGATGGCGAGGAGCTGCTTGACGATGGCGAGGCCTTCCGGGCGCCGCCAATCGACGGTGAACGACTTCTTGTTCCGAAGTACGTGCAGGAAGGCGGGAGCGTTGTTCCAAGGGCGCGGGCCGGGGTCGTTGTTGGGGTGTCCGCCGAGCCAGGGCGGGATGACCTGGCAGGTGGTGCTGTCGAGCCGCGGCGACGCGGCGCGGGTCATCGGATTCCAGACGAAGGGGCTTTCGACCTTGATGCAGTCGGCGCCCATGTCGGCGAGATACATGGTGGCGGACTGGCCGGCCCAGACGATGGTGAAGTCGCAAATGCGCACGCCTTCGAGCGGCAGGTAGCTGCTCATGCCACGGCTCCTTCCTTGTAGAGCGCGTCGATCGCCGCGCCGTCGTACCCGAGTTCCTCGAGGATGGGCCGTGTGTGTTCGCCCAGCCGGGGGGCGGCGCTACGGATGTGCCACGGCGTTTCGCTCAGATGGTAGGGGCGGCCGAGCATGGGAAACGTGCCGAGAGTGGCGTGTTCCACTTCGGTCCAAAGTCCGCGTTCGCGGAAGACGGGGTCTTCATAGAGGTCCCGGCCCGTGAAGAGCGGCGCGACGAGCGCCCTGGCCCGGCGGGCTTCGGCCCAGATCTCGCGGCGCGTACGGCTGAGCATCCAGGGATAAATGACGCCATCGGCCTCCTCCTTGGCAGCGGGGTCGAAGGCGATGGCGGGGTTAGACCACTTGGGGTCGAGCAGAAGGGGATCGCCGACCATGTCGGCGAAGCGGTTCCAGTAGTTGCCGAACGAGGCGGTCACTTCGACGTAGCCATCGGCGCAGGGATAGATGCCGCCGGCGAGGCCAGCACTGGAGCCGGGTGGCCGGGAGTTGAGGCGACCGGACCAGCGGTAGGCGAGGATGGCCGAACTTCGCCGGTCGACGCCGTTGACCTGGACGTCGAAGAGGGGGAGGTCGACATGCTGACCGATGCCGTGCACTTCGAAGGCGTGCACCGCCCCGAGGGCGGCGATCGCACCCATCGCGCCGCACTGGAGAAGCGCGGCAGTGCCGCCGAGCTTGAGCGGTTCACGGTCGAGGGTGCCGTGGCTCCACATCTCGCCGCCCATGGCGTAGAGCACCGTCTCGGAGAGACGGTAATCGCGGTAGGGCCCGCTGAAGCCGAAGTTCGTCATGGAGAGGACGGGGATGTCCTTCCACTCGCGCAGGGACTCGTAGGTGAGGCCGAGGCGGCCGGCGGTGGCGGGCGCGTAGGCGAGCAAGACGAGGTCAGCGCGTTCGACGAGGCCACGCAGGACCTGGCGGCTGGCATCGCGCTTCAGGTCGATGACGATCGACTCTTTATTCGTGTTCAGGAACTGATAGGTGCCGCTACGTTCGAGGCCGGGCTCATCGTCGAGCCAGGGCCCAAGGGTCCGGGCCGGGTCCCCGCCCGGGCGTTCGATCTTGATCACACGCGCACCGAGATCGGCGAGCAATTTCGTGGTGTAGGGCCCGGCGATGTGGCTCGAGCAATCGAGCACCGTCAGGCCGTGGAGTGCGTCCATTCGCAGTCATCCCCTCCTCGGACGAAACTGTACCTCAGCGCAGCACTTGACGGCAGGGCGTCGAGGGGCATGCTTGGCGCGCATGGAGGGTGCTATGGACGATCGCGTCGTTGGGCCGCTGCGCGAAGCACGCCGGCCGTTACACCTTGGCCTGCGGCAGCTCCAGCTCGCGGCGCAGGCCGTGAGCGAGGCGGAGCCGAAGGTCGCGCAGGCCGCGATCGACGCAGCGGTGGCCTTTCTCGACGAAAAGCTGCTGCCCCAGTGCCGTGCGGAGGAGTTCACGCTCTTCCCGGCGGTGGACGGGGTGATCGGCCGCAAGGGCGCTACGGACGTGATGTTCGTGCAGCACGAGGCGCTGAATGAGATGGCGGCGGACCTGCACCAGGTGGTGGAGGCGGCCCGGACGGACAACGATGTGGCGGCCTACGGCCGGTATCTGCTGCCGTTGCTCCACGGCCTGTATGCGCTTACGCGGGCGCACCTGGAGGCCGAAGACCGGGCGTATATCGCGCTCCTCGATGAGCACCTGAGCGAGTCGCAGGTGGGCGTGATCGTGGACAACATCGAGCGGATTGCCGCGAACCGGCCACCGGATGCGACGGTGCGCGCGGGGGAGTAGGGGCGGGGCGAGCGCCTGTGCGCCGTGCCCGGTGTGCTGTGTGCGTGGTCTTCTCGACAGCTGGACCGAGACTGGTATCTCGGCCCTGGCGGGCCTCAGCGAACGGCATGAGGCCCCGTGCATCCTGACTTCCTTCACTTTCGGATCACTTTCGGATCACAGCAGCATCGGCCCGGCCGAGCCTCACAGGCGGCATGCGGCACGCCGAGCTGTCTCCGCTCATCGGTAGAGTGGTCGCAGGCCCAGGAGTTAGCCCGCGTTCCCGGTGCCCCGTGCCGGGTGCGGGGTAGCGGAAGGGTTTGCTCGTGTGTTACTTTACACGGTAACGGATATGAGTGAGGAAGTTGCGGCGTATGGCGTCCCGGAGGCGTGGGACGCGGAGGAGGTCGCGCGGCTGCGGGCGCAGCTCGGGCTGACGCAGGCGTCGTTCGCGCGCGAACTGGGCGTGCGCCAACAGACGGTCAGCGAGTGGGAGACCGGCCGCTACCAACCGCGGGGCGCGAGCGCGCGCGTCCTCTCGCTATTGGCTGAGACGGCAGCACGGTATGAGACGGCGGAGCGCCCCGAATGATAGGCGGCGAGGGCGCATGAGCGCCGTGCTGGCCGCACCGGCGGGCTTCGAGAGCGAGGCGGCGCTGGCGGCACAGTGGGCAAGCGGGCCGGGCGGGCCGCTGCGGCTGGAGGATGGCCGTGCCCTGCGGATCGTTTTTCCCGGCGTGCCGGGAGGCAGCAGCGGGCCGGACTTTCGTGGCGCGATCCTCGATGCCGGGGGTGACCTGCTGCGCGGGGACGTCGAGGTCCACCTGCGCGCCAGCGGCTGGCGGCAGCATGGCCACACGCACGACCCGTCGTACGGGGGCGTGGTGCTGCACGTCGTGGGGGAGAACGACGCCGGAACTGCCGTCACCGTGCACGGGAGCGGACG
>JALOAP010000387.1 GCA_023228745.1 Dehalococcoidia bacterium
GGGGTGGTTGTTAAAAGTTATGATATTTGGTAAATGCTTATATGAATTAGACGAAAACACAAGATGCGACTATTTTGTACTTGAGGTAGGTTATGGATACACACGCAGAAGTGCAGAAAATAATAATAAATTTATCCCAATAGACGGATTTGGCGTTGATATGGGAGCTAATTACCAAAAGTATGATTCTGGAGAACTTATAGACGAAGAGTCAGCAAAAGAACTCGTAGCCAAATACGAAAAATATTCAGCCGAAGCAGATGAGGATAGAAGGAAAAAAAATAATCATTACATCATGGTAGGAGGCTAAAAATAATGTGGATAAAAACTGTTGACGAAAATTATGAGTACAACGCCATGTATCTAAACATGGATAGTGGAATGTTTTTTGTATTAGCATTGGACGGTTATGTTTTATATTTGTCTTTTGGTGGTAAAGGCGAAAGAACAGAAGCGAGAACCATTTATAAAAGCACAAATTCTGAAGAAATATGCAGTATTTACAAGGCACTTATAAAAAATGTAGATGAATTACTCAACGAAGGAGTGTCTTTTATGGATTTTAGAGGGATGATAGCGCACATACAAAGTTATCAAGATACCGATTGGGACAGTATACCATAGTCAATAACCCCCCTAAAAATAATGAAAAATTTAGGGGAATAAAAAGAGGAGGGGATTTTAATGTATAAATGTCTGAAATGTGATGGGGAGATACTTGCTTACAGATCAGAATTACACTTTGTAAGGTATCGTATAGATGGCGGAAAGGCTAATTTTCATGATACATATGATGACGAAATGATTGAAGTTTACGCCGAAGGTTTTGAATGTACAAGATGTTTAACTCGCTATAAAGATGCGTACGGGGAGAAGCCGATCTATAAATTTATATTTGTTGAAGGCGGAAGCTTTCAGATGGGGAACACAGAAAATGATGGTGAAGGGCAACTGGACGAAAAACCAGTACACACTGTAAACCTGACATATGATTATTTGATAGGAGAGCGCGAGGTTACGTTTGACGAATACGCCACGTTCTGCACCGAAACGTTCCATCGAGTACCAGACGACTTGGGATTGGGTCAGGGTCTGCGGCCGGTGATCAACGTGAGTTGGTGGGGCGCGATCTCTTATTGCAACTGGCTTAGTAAAAAAGAAGGGTTGGAAGTGGCCTATTACAAGGACGGAAACCTGCTGGACAGAAACGGGAACCGAACTACGGACATCACGATAGTACAAGGATACCGATTACCGACGGAAGCTGAATGGGAATACGCAGCGCGTGGTGGACAAAAGAGAAAAGTGTACAAGTACGCAGGAAGCGACGACCTGAACGCGGTAGGATGGTATAAGGACAACTCCGACCGACAAACCCGCCCGGTAGGGGAAAAGAAAGCGAACGAACTGGGGCTATATGACATGAGCGGAAACGTGTCGGAATGGTGCCACGACTGGTACGGGGATTACGCTTCCACGACACAGACGAACCCGACGGGTCCCCGCAGCGGATCATTTCGTGTTGTACGTGGCAGCAGTTTTGGCGACCCCGCACGGCGCTGCCGTGTGGCATATCGTGGCAACGGCGCGGCGGTTAGCGGCGACTTCGGTTTTAGAGTTGCAAGAACGGTAAAACCAGAAGATTAAGAGCACAAAAAATATTGAGGTGATTTGATGAGAAATTTCTGTTATATCCAACAAATCGAGAGGTTATTGTCTATTGAAAATGCAGATAAAATAGAAATAGCCAAGATCAAAGGATGGAACATCGTTGTCGAAAAGGGTGTTTATAAACCCGGAGACACGTGCGTTTACTTTGAGATAGATTCCTTTATTCCAGAAAGCATTCCGTTCTTTTCCTTCCTGAGTAAATACAGTCATGTTAAGACAGATGCTACTGGTCTAAGGGGATATGTGATTAAAACTGTTAAGCTTAGAGGTGTTGTCAGCCAAGGGTTGATTGTACCTCTCGACGAACTTATTGACAAAGGTCTTTTGGAGTACCGACAGTATTGGCTGGAAGAAGGTGTTTCTGATCAACTTGGCATTAAACTTTACGAACGGCCAGAAAATCCTACCTTAAGAGTTCAGCCCGGCGGATCATTCCCTTCCTTTATTCCTAAGACAGATGTTGATAGGCTCCAGAACCATATAGAATATTTTGATACGTTGAAAGATATGCAGTTTGAAGTAACGGAAAAATTGGATGGTACTTCCTGCACTATTTACTATTGGGGTAATGATGGCTTTTCGTGTCAAGGAGTGTGTTCCAGGAACTATGATGTGAGTTACACAGAAAACGTGTATACAGCTATAGAGAAGAAGTATAATATCATTGATCGAATAAAGAGAACGGCAAGGAACTTGGCAATCCAGGGAGAAATAGTTGGCCCCGGCATCCAAAACAATCTCTACCGATTAACGACACATGCGTTTTATGTTTTCGATATCTACGACATCGATAAAAAGACCCATCTGTCTCCCGTTGAACGATTGGAGGTATTTCACCTTCTAAATTCTGTTGATACAAGTCCTTTGTTGCAGCATGTTCCTGTTGTTTTCACTATTTGCCACGCGTTCAAAGACGCTTTTACCAACATGGAAGACGCTCTTGATTTCGCGGCGCGTACATTGCCTTGTTCAAAGATAACACCCTCATGGACCACAGTTGAAGGTTTTGTTTTCAAAAGTATCGGGTTAGATGCTAAGCATGATCGGGTTACTTTTAAGGTAATCAATAACGAGTATTTGTTAAATTCTAAATTTGTAGGTTTACGCTTTTAGAAAACAACACAAAGAACCTCTTGACAAACCAAAATTTTTATGGCATACTATATATGTGAAAGAAAGAAAAAAGGAGGAATAAAAATGGAATACATAAATATTATTATTGGAGAATTAAAAAGTAAAATATTTAATCCTGAATGTACAGCGGGTGAAATAGTTGATTTTTTGCGGGAATTAGACGAAAAAACATTAGAATTAGTAAGAAAAGAAGTACATGTACTATTAGATGAAAACTTAGGAAGAATAAAGTTACATTAAAATGGAGGTAAATAAATGAGTAGTTTTTCTTTTGAATTATTATCACACATAGCTAGATATGTGACCAAAAAAGGTATAAGCAGAAAAGAATTTGCAGAATTAGCAAACATATCTACAAAAACAATTAAGAAAATTTATATTTTTAAAGAAAACATAAAATTATCATCAATACTAAAAATACTATCTGTTACTGGCGGAAAAATAACATTTAAGGGGGTAAGTGAATGAGTGGAGGACATTGGAATTACAGCCAGTATACTGTTAATAGTTTTATGAAAGATTTTTCTGGTGATACAGCAGTTTACTCTCGGTTTCCGGATTTAGCAAAAACTACACATAAATTATCTTTAATTCTTGATTATGTATTTCATGCTATTGATTGGGATTTAAGCGGTGATGCCAGCATTGCAGATGATTTTGTGTATGAAGATATAGCTTCTGATCTTATAAAATTTGCTGTAATTACAGATGATAAAAAAGCGGAGGAACAATATAAAATAATTAATAAAAAAATAGATTATCTTATTGATAGATTTAAACAACTTCATTCTGATCTTAGTAAATCTTATAATAAAGATGATAAAAATAGTCAGGAAATATGGCATATTATATGTGGATTGAAT
>JALOAP010000386.1 GCA_023228745.1 Dehalococcoidia bacterium
CCGGACGCCTTCGCGGATGTCCGCCATGATTGTCGTCGGTTCGGCGCGTGCTGCAGGGAACGATGGGCGAACGTGCAGCATGGCGAAAAGCGCCACTCCATACACCACCACCGCGACGAGGTAGGTCGGTGTCAGGCCGATGAGGAAGATCAGAAAGCCGATCGCGGCGGGCGCCACGATGCGCATGGCGTTCATGGACCCCATCTGCAGCGCCATCGCGTTTGCCAGGTTCGAGCGCCCGACGATCTCCACGGCGATCGACTGCCGGGCGGGAAGGATGAACGGGAAGACCGCGCCGATAACGAACACGACGAGCATCAGGTGCCAGAATTCGAGCATGCCCAGGAAGAGGAGCACAAAGACCACTGCCTCGTTGGCGAGGAGTGTTGCCTGGCCTGCCATGATGAGCCGCCGCTTCTCCACGCGGTCGGAGATTGCGCCGCCGAACGGCGAGATGATGAGCATCGGGACGGCTACCGCGAGGTTCACCAGGCCGAGTGCGAGGGCGCTCTCAGTGAGCTTGAACGCCAGGTACGACCGGGCGACGAACTGTCCGTTCATCGCGAAGAAGAATGCGGTGTTGCTCGCAAAGAGCCAGCGAAATTGCTGGATACCCAGTGAACGGAAAGTCGGGCTCGGCAAATACCCCCCGCGAGGCGCAAGTACGCGCGCAGGCTTCGATTGTGTCGAACAAGCGCCAGCTTGGCACCATTGAACACCGCGGTCACGCCGGGCGCCCGGCTGGCGATGCTGCTAGCGCTGCTCAGACTGCTGCTCGCGCCAGCGTGCCAGTGCGAGCTGTAGCCGATCCATGATCTCGCGAAAGCTGAGCGGTGCCTTCGCTGGCAGAGAGAGGAGCACGGGCTCCCACTCACCCCCCGGGTGGCGGCGCCCATCCCGGAACGAGAACGGTTCCACCGTGATCGTGCCATCTAGCCAGACAGCGAGAACTCGCCCGTCGCGCTCCGTCCGCAGGCGGGAATAGAGCTCAGTAGCAACGTCATCGAGGTCCATCACCTCATGTGTACACGGGGTGGACGGCAGCCGCTGCCCGGCATGACGAAGTCATTTTTACCCCTTGGCGAAGCCGCGTAAGGGTGCGGGAGAGCGATTAGGGAACGGCGATATCGAAGACGATGGGGCCCGGCCCAACGACGAGGCCGGTTGCGAACGTTTGGCCGCTCACCTGGACACTGATGGCCGCCCCCGGCTGATTCGAGCACGACGTGCCACCGATCCCGAAGAGGACGCGATAGCCGCCAGCCGCCAGTGTGCGCGCTGCGGGCCCAGCCTTACCGTCGAACAATACCTGCACAACAGTCCCCGCCGGGGCGGGAGCGCCGCCGATGGTCAGGTTCCCCATCAGCGCCTCCGGTGGCGGGGATGCGGGCCCAGAAGGGAGTTCGCAGTACGAAGGGTCGGCCGGAGGCAGGGGATCCTCTTCGTAGTCGCGCGCCACAAGCGGCAGGATGGCGCGAGTCGTCAGCACGGGGTCCTCTGCGTTGACCTGCCGCCAGGCAACCGCCGCGGCGGCGCCGGCCGCGCAGACCATGGCCACCAGGCCGAAGAGAGTGAGCCGCGAAACGAAGGTCATGCCAGCTACCCCCAATCGCGGGCGCCAGGCCCGGATCTGGGCACAGTGTCCGTGGCCGCGCCTCCACGATCCAGCCCACACACCAGCTCGTCCGTCAAACCATCACAAGAGGGCCCAATGACTCACCGTGGTGGAACCGACAGATCGTACTCCGGTACGTATGTCCGGCGCGACACTGGCACCATCGCGGATATTCGTAAAGGGGGCAATCGTGGGGGACGAACTTCAGTATGAGACGTTTCAGCTGTTCGGCATCGAAGCGAGCGAGTTTGGACTCCAGTCGCTCGTCGAATGGGCGCTGAGCAACCTCGAATACGTCGAGGGGGTTGGTGTCGACCAGACCCAGCACGCGGTCTGCGCGAGGGTGGCTCCAGGCCCGGGCCGGCGGAAGGAGATCGCGCTCGCACTCGAGCGGCTCGGCTTCCGCGTGGCCCGTTCGGCCGTCGACTGCCATGCGGAAATCGATGTCTAGCGAGCAAGAGAAGGCGCCTCGGTGCGCTGCATCAACCGAGGCGCCAGGTCGGAAGGGCCAGGAGAATCGCTGCGGCCTTCCAACCTATTGAACCGCAGGCCCGGCCCCCGTGTTATGCGCCGGGTCAGACTTTCCCGGCTGGCGACAGGAAATTCACGGCATCCTGAACGTTCCCTTGCATCACGATCAGCGAGTTCCAGCACACGCCGGCGCAGCCCTGGAGCACCTGGACATCGTTGACTGCGACCTGCGTGTTGGTCTGACTCGCAGTGTCGCCTTCGAAGTCGACCTCGATGCTCTCGTCGTCCCTGCTGTAGAGCTGCTCGATCGCGTTCACCGCCAGTCGAATGTTCTCCTGGAGGATGATGGTGATGTTGTAGCAGTAGGTGACGCAGTACTGCTCCACATAGGCCGAGTTCGCGGAGAGTTGCGTGTTCTCCTGTTGTGCTGCCTCCGCGGCAGCATTGGCGGCCGCGAGGTTCGCGCCGGTCAAGACGTTGCCCTGGTAGATGAACGTGTAGTTCACGCACCAGGTCAGGCAGACCTGCGAGACCCACGCTTCGTTGGCCGCAACCTGCGTGTTCGATTGCGCGCTACTGCCAGCAGCGGCGTCTGAACTCACCAGGGGCGAGGGCGCCGCCACATTGACCGCGTCGAGCTCGTTCTCCTGGCTGATCACTGCCGAGTTCAGGCAGAAGTCCTCGCACCCCTGCTGCACTGAAGCGGAGTTGGCGGCAACCTGGGCGTTCTCCTCTTCGCTGCCGATAGCACCGAGGTTCAAGGCGCCCTGGCGATTCCATTGCTGGATCCAGAAGCGATTGCTATGGACGCGCCGATGCTTCGCCGGCTGCCCAACCCGATCGTCCGCGGCCACCTCACCGGCACCCGGCTGTTCGGTCACGGCCGGCGAAGGAGCGGGAGTTGGAGCAGCGCCGGTCGTAGCCGGTTCCTCGGAGGTTCCCTGCCCTTCGGATGCGGCGTCTTCGGTCGCGACGGGCTGTGCGCCCGGTGCCGCCGGTTCAGCAGCGTCCGGCTCTTCGGCTGGCGGGTCCCCGGCGATTGGCGTCTCCTCGGTGGGTGTGGCCTGTTCGACAGCGTGCCCGTCGGGGGTGGCCGTGTCAGCAGGAGTCGCGTCCTCGGAAGCTGTCTCCTCGGCGGCCCCCTCCGGCGTGGGCGTTGCCGCTTCCTGCACACCTTCGTCTGCCGCCATGGTCGAAGCTTGATCGACGGTCGCCGCTTCCGATGCCCCGGGAGTCGCACCTGGGACGGTGGCTGTCGCCTCGGGTGCGAGTACCGGCCTGTCAGCCACGGCAACCGTCGACCGGGGAGCTGCCGCAGCGGGTTTTGCGCGGTCCCGCAAGTGGTAGTGGCTGTACCGCTCTGCGCGGTGTTGGTGTTTGCGCCCGCCGTCCGCATTCACGGACTGCACGGCAAGGATCCCCGCGAGCAGGGCGACGAATAGCACCCCGGCTCGCAGGCCGTGTATGGCCAACATGTGATACCTCCTGGCCCAACTGAGTCGCTCAGCGGACTGCCTGCGCGCCCGGCAAGGCGAGCACCCCCCGTGCGGCTCCTGCTTCGTGCCGTTCGATGCAGTAGGGA
>JALOAP010000389.1 GCA_023228745.1 Dehalococcoidia bacterium
TGCGCCGGCACTGATCGAGCCCTGCGTTGGCCCACGGACGCGCATCGTCGCCCTGATGAACGGCCTCGGGGTCGAGGAGCGGCTTGCGCAGCACTTCGGGAAGCAGCGTCTCTTCGGTGCCATGGCTTTCGTCTGCATCAATCGCGGCGAGCCCGGCGTCGTCCATCACCTCATGTACGGCCGCGTAACGTGCGGGCACCTGGAAGATGACCCGGCCGAGGTGGCTGCGCTCGAAGAACTGCTCGTGTCTGGCGGCATCGACGTCTCTCCAACCCCGAACCTGCGGTACGCCCGTTGGGAGAAGCTCTGCTGGAATGTGCCGTTCAACGGTCTTAGCGCCGCCGGTGGTGGCATCGGCACGCAGGCCATTGTCGACGACCCCCCACTCCGGGAGACGGCCAAACGTACCATGCGCGAAGTGATCGCCATCGCGAACGCCGACCTCGCCGCTGGCGGGAGCAAACCCCGGCTCGACGCCAGCCGCCTCGTGCCCGCGCTCTTCGCGCAGACCGACACCATGGGTGACTACCACACGAGCATGGCGCTCGATTACGTGCACGGCCGCGAACTCGAGGTGGAGGCCATCCATGGCGCAGTCGTCGAGCGTGCTCGTGCCCTCGGCGTGCCCGCTCCTACGGTGGCGACGCTCTACGCGCTCGTCCGCCTGGCCGACCGGCGCCGTCGCGGTCTCGTGCCCGTGATTCGGCCCGAATAGCAGCGCCTGCAACGGCATCGTGCAGGCGCTGCCTGTGCCAGCCGCCCGTCTATCGGCGGATAAGCCCCCGCTTCGCCGCTTCGGTGATCACGTCGAGCACATTGGTTGCCGCGCCCTTGCGGATGCTGTCGGTCACGGTCCAGAAGGTGATGCCGCCCGCCTTCGAGGTATCGGGCCGCAGCCGGCCGACGAGCACCTTGTCGGTGCCGACGACGTCCATCGGCGTCGGGTATACCTCGTTTGCGGGGTCGTCCATCATTGTGATCCCCGGCGCGCCGCTCATGAGCTCGCGGGCCTCGGCGATATCGACCGGGCGTTCGAATTCGGCCCAGACCGACATCGCGTGGCCGAAGAAGGTGGCGACGCGCACACAGGTCGCGCTCACCCCGACATCGGGTGCGTGCAGGATCTTGCGCGTCTCGTTCGCCATCTTGATCTCTTCCTTCGTGTAGTCGTCCTCGGCGAACAGGTCGACCTGGGGGACGGCATTGAAGGCGATCTCGCGCTTCTGCGTGCCGGAAGGTTCGTGGCGGCCCTCAAGGGCGGCGCGCGTCTCGCTTTCGAGCCCGGAGACCGCAGCGGATCCAGCCCCGGCGACGGCCTGGTAGGTGCTCACGATGACGCGCTTCAGCGGGTTCACCTTGTGAATCGGGTTCAACGCCATGACCATCGGCGTCGTCGTGCAGTTTGGCTGGCTCACGATGCCCTTGTGCCACTCCAGGTCTTGCGCGTTGATCTCCGGGATGACCAGCGGCACCTCCGGGTCGTTCCGGTAGGCACTCGAATCGTCGACGACGAAGCTGCCGCGTCCCGCCGCGATCGGCGCGTACTGCTTCGAAGCAGCGCCCGATGCGGAGAGGAACACGATGTGGTCGTCCGCCGTGAAGCTCTCCGGCGTGGTCTCTTCGACCGTGATCTTGTTGCCGCGAAACTCGATGACCTTGCCGGCCGAGCGCTTGGTCGCCAGCAGGCGCAGGCGCCCAACGGGGACCGCCCGCTCGTCGAGAAGCTTGAGGAATTCGCCGCCAACCAGGCCAGCGCCGCCAACCACGGTGATGTTATACGCGTCCACGGGAGCTCCAACGGGAGTAGTGGTCATTATGGTAGGCCGCCGGTGGGCAAGGCGCGAAGCAGAGGTGGATTTTCGATTGCCGCCACGCGCCGGTGCTTCCGATAGTGGGGGCGTTCCTTGGTGGCGCCGAGCGCTCCCTGACGGTCGCGGTACCGATGGCGAGGGTGGCTCGCGCTTCGCGCGACGGTTGTCGTGGCTCTCCTCCCTGTTACCGATCGGGGCCAGGCTACACTCCATATGACTATTCGTCTTGTCCGTTGCCATGTAACGGCGTGGCAGCAGCTTGACAGGCGATGTCATTTGAAACCCATTAATTAATAAGAGTGTAGAGCGGAAACGGTCGCTCCAAGGCGGGCGACCTATCGAACAAACCGGGCGAGATGTACTCCGGCGGAACCGCGGCGAGGTCCGAGTCCCCAATGGGGACCGGACCTCGTTTTGCGTGAGCCGCATCATCCTCACCCCAACAGCGAACGGATGTCATCCGTTTCCATGGAGGCTTCTCTTGCGAACCAAGTACGACTTCTCTCAGTCCCGGCGCCCGTGGCGTTGGATGTCTCCGACGCACAAGAAATTACTTGCCGAACTCACGTGTTGGGCCGGGGGGAATTACTACTTCGCACCTTCGCCAAAAATTACAACGCTGCGGGAGTGGCACATCACCGACGACCTGGTCGAGCTCTGGGCGAAGTTACGCGGCTACGTCATCGAATACGAGTTCCGCCTCGCCTGGGAGAACGGGAAATGGAGTGGGAGGGCCGATTGCCCTCCCCTTTTTCTTCTCATGGACTTCCTTGATGAACTACCTACCCCTACCGAGGGTCAGTTGATCTCTGCTCGGCGTGACCTGGTGGGCGCTATCGGCATGCGCGCCAAGTGCTTCCGTCAATCCAAGACAACCAGATCCGCCAGGTAGTGCTCCTTGAGCTACGTGGCGTTGCGTCAACTCTTATGCGGGGCATGAGGGCCGAACAGCGAAGCCGGGACAACGTCCCGGCTTCGCGCAATCGATAATCGGCAACCGGCGAACGTTAGTCGCCCCAGGCGAGGGCGAGGTTCACCAGCGTGCGGACGCTGTAGCCGCTGGCCCCCTTCGTCACCCAGCCCTTGTCCTTCTCGGCGAGGTCGACGCCCGCGATGTCGAGGTGGACCCAGGGCGTGTCGCCGGCGAACGGCTCCAGGAACTTCGCGCCGGTGATGGTGCCGGCGCCGCGCCCGGCCACGTTCTTCATGTCCGCTACGTCGCTCTTCAGGAGCTCGTCGTACTCCTTGAACATCGGTAAGCGCCAGGTCTTCTCGCCGGCCTCTGCGGCGGCGGCCTCGACCTTCTTCGCGAGCTCGTCGTTGTTCGTGAGCACTGCGAAGCAGACGTCGCCGAGGGCGATGGAGACCGCGCCGGTGAGGGTGGCCACATCAACGATGTTCTTCGCGCCAAGCTCCTTCGCGTAGCAAATGGCGTCGGCGAGCACGAGGCGGCCTTCCGCATCCGTGTTCAGGATCTCGATAGTGCGGCCATTCATCGCCGTAACGACGTCGCCCGGCTTGCTCGCGCCCCCGCCGGGCATGTTCTCGGTGCAGGGAGCGACGGCGAGGACGTTCACCTTCGGCTTGAGCGCGGCGATAGCCTTCATCGCGGCGATGACCGAGGCGGCGCCCGTCATGTCGCCCTTCATCGCCTCCATGTTGGCGGCAGGCTTGATGCTGATGCCGCCGGTGTCGAAGGTGATGCCCTTGCCCACGAAGGCCACGTCGTAGCCTTCGCCATCGCGGCCGCGATAAGAGATGCGGACCAGCTTCGGAGGCTGATGGCTGCCCTTCGCGACGGAAAGGAGCGAGCCCATGCCCTTGCGCTCCATCTCCTCTCGTTCGAGC
>JALOAP010000390.1 GCA_023228745.1 Dehalococcoidia bacterium
AGCTACCCCAACCCCCCCAAGCATCGAACCAACGACACCCACCGCAACCGTCCGCCCGACCGACACTCCGGCTCCCACGCCTACGCCCGTACCCACAATCCCGCCGCCGACGAATGCGCTCGAACCGACGGGATTCCCGCTGGACCCCAATTTCGCACTCGGAATGGTGGTCGGAGACGTCGGTCAGCGCACTATCGAGTGGGGACAGGGGCCTTCGGCTGAAGCCTACTCGCGGGAGGATCAACCCTCCGACGACCCGGTCGTTGCCAACCGCTGTGGCTGGAATGCTCGCGTCCACGTGGAGTATGAGGGCCAGCCAGCCTGCGACTGGTACATCCCAACAGGTACACCGATCGTCGCGACCATGGATGGCACCGCCACCCTCCTCGTGAACACCACCTCCAACGCTTTCGATGTCTACGGCGTCGACCGCGAACCGTATATCGGCAACCCCGACCGTGGTCGCGCGCCGCTGTCAGCCTTTCCCGGGCCCGGCGGTGGCCAGGGGGTCTTCGTCTCCGTGGCGAACCAGGGCTTCCGGACGGACTACGCGCATTTCGAACTCGGTCTGACGCTCCCGGTCATCCCTCGCGATGCGTTCATCGATGGATTCTCCCCTGCTCGGGACCTGGTAGCCGAGTTCGCGCCACTGCGCGATTTCCGCATCGCGACCGCCATCGCCCAGTGGCAGGTGAAGAAGGGTGACCTCCTGGGTTTCAGCGGGGACACGGGGTATAGCGAGGCGCCGCACCTGCATTACACCATCCGGCGGGCCGGCGCCGGGAACCTGCTCTGTCCAACAAGTGAGGCAGGTTTCGCCGACAACGGCTGGGTCCTGAAGCCGTGGTGAGCAGTGGATAGGACTTTGACGTCTCTTCCGCCCGGCACCCATAGAGGGCCCCACCCTTCCTCCCCACACTCTTCCTTGTGTCCATCTCTGCCACTGAGCGTCGACGCCGCCGGGAACTTCGGCTCCGCGAAGTAGCCCGCAACACGCTCGGCTATCAACGCCTCCGCCCGGGCCAGGCCGAGGCAATCGATGCCGTCCTGCACGGCCGAGACACGCTCGCAGTGCTCCCCACCGGCCTCGGAAAGTCGGCGATCTACCAACTTGCCGGGCTCCAGGTCGAAGGCCCGACCATCATCGTCTCCCCGCTCATCGCACTCCAGCGTGACCAGCTCGAAGCGATCGACGAGGCGGGCCTCGCTGGCGCCGCCGTCCTGAACTCTTCGCTCCGCCAGTCCGAGCGGGACGATGCGTTGGAACGCCTGGCGCGCGGAGAACTCGAGTTCCTCTTCCTTGCGCCCGAGCAGTTCGCCAACGAGGCGGTCTTGGAGCAGATTAGGGATGCCGAGCCGTCGCTCTTTGTCGTCGACGAAGCGCACTGCATCAGCGATTGGGGCCACGACTTCCGTCCGGAGTACCTGCGGCTCGGCGCAGTCATCGAAGAGCTCGGCCGCCCGGTGGTGCTCGCACTCACAGCCACTGCCGCACCGCCCCTCCGCGCCGAGATCGTTGACCGCCTCGGAATGGAAGACGCGTGGTCGTCCGTGACTTCGACCGGCCGAACATTCGTCTCGTCGTCGATTCCTTCGCTGATGAAGAGACGAAGCGCGACGCGTTCGTTGCGTGCGTCCGCGAGGCGGCGAAGCCGGGCATCGTCTATGCCGCGACGCGCAGGCGAACGGAGGAGTTGGCGGCACATCTGTTGGCGGCTGGCGTCTCCTCCGCTGCCTACCACGCAGGGCTCCGAAAGCGTGAGCGTGAGGCCATCCAGTCCGCCTTCATGGACGGGACCAGCGACGTGATTGTTGCGACCGCAGCATTCGGTATGGGCATCGACAAGCAGGACGTGCGCTTCGTCTACCACTTCGATATCGCCGACTCTGTCGATTCCTATTACCAGGAGATCGGTCGTGCTGGCCGTGACGGGACGCCAGCCGAGGCGAGGCTGTTTTTCCGCCCGGAGGATGTTGCTCTGCGCCGCTTTTTCTCCGGCACCCCGGAGGTGCGTGCGGCGGACGCCGATGCCGTGTTGCGGGTGCTGGAGCGCGCCAGGAAGCCGTTGGCCGCCGACGAACTCGCGGCCCGCGTCGACCTGTCGAACGGTCATCTGCGCGCGGTACTCGATCACCTCACCGATGCTGGTGGCATCGAAACTGCCCCCGACGGCAGCATTCGCCTCGTAACGGGTCACGGCCGGCACCGCGTCTCCGCAGAGGCTGAGGCCGCGAACGAACGGCGGGCCACCTTCGAGCGCACGCGTGTCGACATGATCCGCGGGTACGCCGAGACGCGAGACTGCTGGCGGGAATTTCTGCTGTCGTACCTTGGTGAGCCGTTCCAGGGGCCCTGCGGCAACTGCGACAATTGCGAGTCCGGCTCCGAACGTGCGCACGATCCCGGAGAGCAGCCCTTTGCTCTCCAGAGCCGCGTTCGACACCCGGAATTCGGGGTAGGCAGCGTGGTCCGCTACGAGCCGGGACGGGTCGTCGTGCTGTTCGATGAGGAGGGGTATCGCACGCTTCGCCTCGACCTTGTGATGGGTGGGGACTTGCTGGTGCCAGCTAACGACTGACCACGAGTGCAAGCGAGGCCGATCAAGGGTAACCTTCGCGCGTGGCTGCCGAAGCGCGCTATTTCGACCCGTCGCACGGCCGAAGCCGGCGCAACTCCATCGAGTTGCTCGCGGCGCTCACATCGCGCGACCTCCGCCTGCGATACCAGGGGAGCGTCTTTGGGTGGCTCTGGACGCTGGCCAGGCCGCTCGCCCTCGGCGCCGTCCTTTCTTTCGCGCTCGGAACGGTGCTCGCCGCCGGTATCGCCGACTATCCCGTGTTCCTGCTCTGCGGCCTCTTCCCCTGGTTCTGGTTCCAGGGGGGCGTCCAGACAGCGAGCACCAGCTTCGTTGGCAATGGGGGCTTGCTGAAGAAGGTGGTGTTTCCCCGGGCCGTGCTTCCTCTCAGCGAGGTCCTGGCGCACACCCTCCAGTTCTTGCTCGCGATGCCGGTGCTGTTCGTGTTCCTGCTCGCCTATGGCTACCGGCCCGAGCCGGCCTGGCTCATCGGCATCCCGCTGCTGTTCGCGGTGCAGCTCCTCCTTATCGCGGGGATTGGGCTCTTCGTCGCCAGCGTCACCGTCGTGCTCCGCGACATCGAGCACATCACCGAAGTGCTGCTCGGGCTCCTTTTCTACGCGACGCCCATCCTGTACAACGTCGACCGAATCCCGGAAGGCTACCGCTGGATCGTCTGGGTGAACCCGCTCGCATCGATCGCTGAAGGGTGGCGCAGGGTCTTACTCGCCGGGGACCTCCCGGATGAGCGCTTCCTTGTCGCTGGTGGCCTTTCGCTCGTTGCGTTCGCTCTCGGCTGGACAGTGTTTCGCGCGCTCGAACACCGTTTCGCGGACCTGGTGTGATGATGACAGAAACCTTCGCCACGTCCGCTGCACGCCCCGGGTCCGCCTTGCCGGCGGTAAGCGTGGACCGCGTATCCAAGCGTTACCGGATGGTGCGTCAGACCTTCAATTTGAAGACCGCCATCCTCCACCCATCTCGCTGGTTCGGCACGGCCTCGCGGACGGGCCACTGGGCCGTCCGCGATGTCTCCTTCGAGGTGCTGCCGGGCGAGTTTTTCAGCATCGTGGGCGC
>JALOAP010000391.1 GCA_023228745.1 Dehalococcoidia bacterium
TGGACAGCGCGGAGAGCGCCGTCCTCCAGCGGGTGCGGCAGGGGCAGGTTCCCTCGTCGCGGGCGCGGAGGCAGGCGCCGGCGACGCCATCGGAGCCGGTACCCGAAGAAGAGGTAGTGCTTGCCTTCCTGCTACGGTATCCGGAGCTCCAGCTGGAGTTCCGGAATATCCCGGAGACGCTCTTCACGCGGAGCATCGACCGTGAGGCATTCCGGCGGTGGGTTGCCAACGAGGAAGATGGGGCAGCAGATGACCCGGTTGCCGCGCACATGCGTGTAGTGGCCGAGCGCCGCCTACCGCCGCTTAGCCCGGCGGAGGCATCGCTCGCGGTGCGTCAGAAGATCCGTGCGATCACGCGGGAGCGACTGGTGCAACACCAGGCAGCGATGAGTGAGTACCTGGCCGAGGCGGAGCAGGAACTCGGGGCCGCCGCGGTTGCGGAGATTGCGGAGCGGGCGTGGCGTGGCCTGATGCCGGGTGAGGACGCTCGTCCGTTGGCGGAGACGGTTATCGAGGACCTGGAGCTCGGGTTGTCGATCCATCGACGGGAAGAACTGGATGGGCGTTCGCCAGCATAACCAACCTGCCAATTATCCAAAAACAGTCATTCACCCTATTGACACCCAATAGCCACGCGAGGTACTACTAACGCGCCAGTCGAATCGTCGGCTGGAGAAAGCGGAGGTGCCAGTAATGGCCAAGATCCGGACGCTCCTCGTCCTCGGCGCGCTGGGTGCGGTCGCCGCCGTCTCGTCGGCGGTTCCCATGCTCATCGTTAGCTGGTGGTAAACCGGAGCAAAGCATAGGGGAGGGCGGGCCCAATGGGCCCGCCCTCTTCGCGTGTCTAGCGTCTACCCGGGTCAGCTTGCGGCGAGGTCGGCTGCGTCTTCGTCGTCCTCACGGCGCCAGGAGGGCAGGTAGAGTGGCCGCCTGGTAGTGCCACCAACTTCTTCCTCTCGCCATCGGGGGAAGGCTGCCTCGAAGGCCTCAACGACGCGTGGGTCGAACTGGCTGCCGGCACAGCGAAGGATCTCCTGGAACGCGGCATCGGGTTCCTGTCCCTTCCGATACGGGCGGTCGGAGATGATGGCGTCGTAGGTGTCGCAGATGGCGAAGATGCGTGCGCCGAGCGGGATGTCTTCGCCTTTGAGCCGGCGCGGGTAGCCATCGCCGTCCCAGCGCTCGTGATGAGCAAGGACGATCTTGGCGGTGGGCCGCAGGTACGGCACCTGGGCGAGGATCCTGTAGCCCATCGCCGGGTGGCGGCGCATGAACTCCCACTCCTCGTCGGTGAGCTTGGAGGGCTTCAGCAAGATGGCATCGGGGACGCCGATCTTACCGACGTCATGCATCAAGGCGCCGCGATAGATGGTCGCGAGCTCTTGCTCGTCCTTGATGCCGAGCATCCTGGCAATATCGAGCGAATGTGTGGCGACGCGAACGGAGTGCCCGCGGGTTTCCTGGTCGCGGACGTCGAGGGCGGCAACGAGGGATTCGAGGGTGCCGGTGTAGGCACGGCTCAGCTCGTCGGACATGGTGCGGATTTCGAGATAGGCGCCCTGGAGCTGTTGGTTGGACCGTTCGAGGCGCAGGACATTGTCGCGTGTCTGGTCGAGGACCTGCTTCATGGAGTAGCGGGCGAGGAGGAGGGGGATGGCGAGGATGGCGAGGCCGGCGATGCCGAGAACGTGGTAGGCGACACCGAGGCCGCCACCGACGGCGCCCAGGGCTGCGTAGTGGGGCACGAGCCAGGGGAAATTCGCCTTGTAGGTTGCGAGCAGCGGTTTGCCGCTGGTCAGCCCGATAATGCCGGTAACGGCGCTGGAGCTGACCCCGAAGATGACCATGCCCACGCCCACACCGACTGTGATCGCGACGGCGGGATTGGAGATCAATTGATCGGTGGTGAAGGGAAGAAGGAGTGCCGGGCCAGCGAGCGACGCAAGGCTATGCTGGCCGAAGTTGAACGCGAGCTTCACGGCGCCCGCACGTGGAGCGAAGGCCCACCCGGTCAGCGTCACAGTGGCGGAGGCCAGGGCGGCACCCGGAAGGCCCCAGACGATGCCTGCGACGACAATGCCCGCTGTGGAGATCGATACCTTCCCTCCCTGGTGGAGGCGCACAGCGAGCGCTTCCGCGACGCAGGTGAGGGCCACGGTTGTGGCCAGACCAAAGGGGTCGTGGAGCGGTTCGGCGAAGAATGAAGCGGTGAATGCGAACGAGCCGGCGAAGAAAACCAGCACGATGAACCATTCTGCGCGTCCGGAGAGGTTAGGAGGCATCTCAACCAGAGTATCGGCGGGACAGGAGTTGGCTGAAATAGTAGAAGTGCCTAATACTCGAAAAACCCGCTCGTGGCGAGGGGGTGACCGCTGCTCCGGTGACCAAAAGTGAACGGTGCGCCCGGACGGCTTCCTCGATGCTGTTGAACCTGATCGCGTGAGGATTCTCGGCTTGCGACCGGTCATTGGTGCGGTTTGAGCTGGCCGTGAGTGACAACGGTGACAGTTGGGTGAAGGGAGTTCGTGCGGGTGCGGGGTGTGGAGAATCGCCGGGCGGATTATGATGCGCCGGTGACAATCCCGGACTTCCTACGGCGGCCGCTCAAGGGCATGGCGACGGGGCTCGGCCGGTTCGTGCTCCGGGTCGTGAAACTCGCTGTGCTGACGGCGCTTACGGGGTTCGTCTTGCTCGTTCTGGATGCCCTCCTGCTTCGCGGGGTGAGACGTGAGGAAGGGGCGGACATGTCCATTGTTGAAGCTTCCCTTGACAACTCTTAGTGCATACCTAAAGGATACGGTGATGTTCTCGGGGCGGGGTGAAATTCCCCACCGGCGGTGATAGCCCGCGACTCCGCTTCGGCGGACTGATCCGGTGGAACTCCGGGGCCGACGGTTAGAGTCCGGATGGGAGAGGACAGTGCACTGCTGGCGCTTGATCGCGTCAGCAGCGCCGCGCGTCTGCGCACCCTTTTCCCCGTGCCCAACTCGATGAGAACCGAGAGGGTAGCATGGGACAGTCCTGGCACGGCCCGATGGGTGGGCCCTGCGCCTCCGAACCGCAGGAGGCGTCCTGATGTTCACTGGAATCGTCGAAGAGGTCGGTACGGTCACGGAGGCGGCGGAAGGCCTCCTCTGGATCAAGGCGCCGAAAATTCTTGCGGATGCGAACCTCGGGGATTCGATTGCTATTAATGGTGTCGACCTCACGGTGGCGGAGATCCGCGGTGAGACGTTTTTCGCCAACCTGATGCCGGAGACGTACCGGCGCTCGAACCTTGGCGAACTGCGGGCGGGCGACCTGGTGAACCTCGAACGAAGTGTACGCCCGACGGATCGGCTGAGCGGGCACATTGTTCGCGGCGTGGTGGAGACGACCTGCACCTTGCATTCGCTCACGCCGGAGGCAGACGCGATCATCGCACGCTTCACGACGCCGCCGGAGTACCTGCGCTACATCGTGGTCAAAGGGCCGGTATGCGTCGATGGAATCAGCCTGACGGTGACCGCGAAGGATGCGGAGAGCTTCTCCGTGTCACTGGTGCAGTACACGCAGGAGAACACGAACCTGGTGAAGCGGGAGCCAGGGGACCGGATCAATCTCGAGACGGACATCGTGGCACGCTATGTCGAGCAATATGTGGATGA
>JALOAP010000006.1 GCA_023228745.1 Dehalococcoidia bacterium
GTCACTGCTAAACCGCACCATGACCGAGCTCTCGGACCCAAAACGACCATCCCCGCGCCTTGGAACGACTCCGAGACAACGTCGATCGGCCCCAAGGCCGCTTCTTCAGCAGCCTGCTAGGTACCAGTGCAGGTCCCATCGTTGGTGGCGCAAGGTTCGCCGTGCTCGCCGGCGCCGTTGCCGCGCTCAAGGCAGACGCCCTGCGGGATGCAGCTTTCGTCGGTCACCTCGGCCCACTGTGCGTCGATGGCAGCGGCGTCGTCGCCGCCGAAGCTGATGAGCACACGGTCGAGTGCCGAGATGTTCATCCCGGCGATTCCGTCGACGCGGACACCGTTGACCACGAACGTGAACTTCTCGCCCGCCTGAGGCTGGAGAACCTCGCCAGACGGGAGCACCATGCGCTCCTGGCCAACCTCCCCCAGGTTCGTGCTGTCCTTGATTTCGAAACCCACGGAGCGGAAGAACTCCTCCCACGTCGTTGCTTCGCGGTGGACGTGCAGCACGGTGTGCCGCGGATGATGCACGTGCACATTCGGGCTCAGTTCTTGCTTATCGTCCGAGACAAATTGCGCTTGCCCGAAGTCGAAACGCTCGCCGCGGATGAAGAGGGCGAAGTCGGCGTGCTCGTGAATGGCCTGTCGAAGGTTGCCAACCAGTGCGGGGCGCGGAGCCGCGGGGGTGTCATTGCCCATCACTGCGTTTGCCCCTACGCCGATACCGACACCCAACGCCACCAGGACCAGGGCCACGAGCCCGATGCCCCACCGGGATCGAAGGCGCAGAGCGCCCTGTTCGTACGTGGCGTCGGCCTCTCCGTCAGTAGCCATCCATACTCTCCTGAGCTGCAGCCGCGCAGCCGGTCAGCACACATTGAGGGCGGCTGGCACCCAAGCGGGTTGCCCGTTAGCCGGAAGTAGTGGGGTCCGCGCGGTCATAGGTCTCCGGAAGCGATTCCCGAAGATGCGAATTCCATTCGGTTTCTTGTGGCATCGCGTTGCCCGGGGGTGTATCGTCCGCGCAAGGGACACTGAGCGCCCGCGGGAGGGCGGAGTTGGGCCTCGAACTCGAGTTCGCGGCAGTTGCGTTCCTGATCGCGCTGCCGCTGACGTTGTTGCTGCGGTTGCCGACCAAGGCCGGGCGAGTAGCGGCGCATGCGGGTATCCCGCGGATCGGCGGATTCAGCATCGTCACGGCGTTCGTGCTGACGCCCCCGCTGATGGCAATGGTGAACAACGATGCGCGGGCGTTCCTGCGCGACGATTGGGGGCACTTCCTCGCCCTCGGGCTGTGCGGCGGACTCGTGTTCGTCGTGGGTGCGATAGACGACTTTCGCGACCTCAACTGGAAAACGAAGTTCAGCGCGCAGATTGTGGCGGCGATCGGCCTCTATCTCGCGGGCTTCCGCGTCGGCGAGATGACGCTGCCGGGCGGTGGGACGCTGGAACTGGGTATCGCCGACGCGCCACTCACGGTGCTGTGGCTCGTGTTCATGGCGAATGCGCTGAACCTTATCGACGGACACGACGGTGTGGCGGCGGGTATCTCTGCGCTCGTCTCGGCAACGATAGCGTACGCCGCGTACGACCTTGGCCATGAGCTCATCGCGCTCCTGTTCGCCGCGCTCGCGGGTGCGTCGCTCGGGTTCATGCCGCTCAACTTGCCGCCGGCGAAACGCTTCCTGGGCGACTCGGGTGCGTACTTCCTTGGCCTCACGATCGCTGCCCTTTCGGTCGCGGGATTCGTGGACAGCACGGGCCGGGTACCGCTGTACATCCCGGTAGTCGCGCTCGGGCTGCCGGTGCTGGATACCGGCGTCTCATTCCTCCGGCGGATACTCGATGGCCGGAACCCGATGGCTGCCGACATGGACCACTTTCACCACCGCGTGCAGAGACTGCTGCACTGGGGGCCACTGCAGACCGCCTTCGCGGCCTATGGGCTAACGGCCTTGTTCTGTGGCGCCGCTCTGCTGCTTCACACGTGGTACAAGAGCGCGGGTTCGGCGGTGGTAGGCGCCGTGGTGCTCGCCTTCGCGGTCTTGCTGGTGACGCTGTTGGGGTACGTGCGAACGATGTGGGAGTCGGTTCGCCACGGACGGAGAGGGGAGAAGGTGCAGCCAGAAGCGGTGCACGAGGCGCCGTGACGCGGTTGTTTGCGTTTGAACGAGGGGCGGCTGGCCCACAGTCCGTGGCCATTCGGTCCTATCCTTCGGTTGCCTTCTCCACAGATAGTCCAGTCAGGAAAATGGGATCGGTGTGGTCCGCTGGAAGGGGGAGCTGTGCAGTTCAGGTTGGATAAAGCGGCGGAGACATTTCGGGCAGAGGTCCAAGACTTCCTTCGGCGCGAATGGGACGGGACACCCGGGCAGGGTTCGGGGCCGGCCTCAATCGCCTTCCAGAAAATCCTCGCGCAGCAGGGGTGGCTGACCCTCGCGTGGCCGAAAGAGTATGGCGGCGCCGGTGCGGGGCACCTCGAGCAGCTCATCTACAACGAAGAGATGGCCTACGCCGACGCTCCCTCCCACAACCACGGCGTGCAGTGGGTCGGGCCGACGTTGATGCTGCTGGGCACCGACGAGCAGAAAGAGCGCTACCTGCCGCCGATCGCGTCGGCAGAAGAGCATTGGTGCACGCTCTACAGCGAGCCTGAGGCGGGGAGTGACCTGGCGTCGCTGCGCACGCGGGCGATTCCGGACGGCGATGACTTCATCATCAACGGACAGAAGATCTGGAACGGCCGGGCCCATATGGCGGATTTCGGCTGGCTCGCCGCGAGGACGGACCCCACCGCACCGAAGCACCGCGGCATCACGCTGTTCATGGTCGATATGAAGGCGCCGGGCGTGAGCGTGCGCCCGCTCATCGACATGGCGGGGCGGCATCATTTCAATGAGGTGTTCTTCGAGGACGTGCGCGTGCCGCGGGCAAACGTCGTCGGTGAACTGAACCGCGGGTGGTACCACATCGCGGTCGCGCTCGACTTCGAACGAAGCGGGATCCAGAACTATGCGGGCGGCCGGCGTGTGGTCGAGCAACTGGTGGAGATCGTGCGCACCCAGCGTGGGCCGGTGGCCCAGCGCCGCCGGCACCGGCACGAGATAGCCGACCGGGCAATCGAAGTAGCCGTGGGAACGAACCTGGCGTATCGCGTGGCGCTGCTCCAGGCGGAGGGCAAGGTGCCCAACCAGGAAGCGAGCGCCAGCCGGGTGTTCGGAACCGAACTGATTCAGCGGATCTACCGGACGGCGTATTCGGTGCTGGGGATGGAGGGCCAGCTACAGGACGAATCCGTGCGCGGGAAGCCGGACTTCGCGACGCCGTACCTCGTGTCTCTGAGCGAGACGATCGCGGGCGGCACGAGCGAGATCCAGCGCCTGATCATCTCGACGCGCGGTCTTGGCCTGCCGAGGGCTTAGGGGGCCGCTGGACTTTCGATCATGCCCGAGCCACCTGTCCTGCGCCGCTGGAAGCATTCCCAGCCCCCGAGCGACGACACGCTAAACGAGGCGTTGCAGGTGGAGGGGTTGGAGCCGCACTGGTGGGAGAACGGGCCGGGCGACAAGTACGAGACGCACAGCCACGACTACCACAAGGTCCTCTTCTGCGCCTCGGGGACGATTACGTTCACCCTGCACCCGACGGGCGAGCGGCTGCTGCTCGGCGCTGGCGACCGGCTCGACCTTCCCGCGGGGTGGGTGCACGAGGCGCGGGTGGGTCCGAACGGCGTGCGGTGCGTCGAAGGCTGGCGCGAGGTGCCCCGGGCAGGGCTGTAACCAGATCGCGAGCGGCCGCGCGCGGGTGTTGTACCGGGCTCTGCAGAGCGCCGGTAGCGTGGCCCCATGAGCCAGGACGAACAGCGCGAACGGGAAGGACAGCCGGTCCCAGAGGATGAGCTTCGCGAAGAGGAAGAGGCCAGCGACCGGGCCCGCGGCCGCACACCGGGGCCAGGACAGGCGCCGAAGCTCGACGAGGTGCGCGTGCCCCGGGCGAAGGACGCCTCAGCGCCTCCCCCGCGAGACGATTAGCCGCGCGACGATCTTCTCTGATGCCGCACCGGGCCTTCTCTCAAGAGGGGTCAAGTCTCGCACAACAAAGCCCGATGATGCTCGTAGGGGGCGCAGCAACCCAGGGGTGCCCTGGAATCCCGCGTCCGACGACGGGCAGCAATGGACTGGAGCTCCTCAGCACTGAGCCCTTACCGGCTTCGCACCGTGCGCATCGGTGTGCAGGTCACGTTCATGGTGCTGGCGGTGGTGGTTGCCTATCGGGCACTGGCCGGCCGCGGCGAAATGAACGAGGCTGTCTTCGAGGCACTCCTCCTCGCCGGTGGCGCCGGGACGGTGCTCGTCTGGAAGCTGCCGTGGCCACGTCTGCTCGAACGACCGATCGCAGCCTGGGCGTTCTACGCCTGGTCGGCCTTCGACATCGCATTGATCTCGGTGGCAATCGTCATTACCGGCGGCGCCGAGTCGGAACTGTTCCTGCTGTATGCGCTGGTATCGGTGTTCTTCGCCGCTTCGTACCCACCGAAGGGGCAGGCTGTGCTGTTCGCCGGCATGGTGGGGAGCTACCTGGCGAGTATCGCAGTTGCAGGTGAATGGACGAATCCGACGGGCCTGTTCGTTCGGATTGCGGTCCTCGGGCTGCTCACCTACATCACCGTCTTCCTGTCGCGGGAGCTTCTCCTGCAGATGGTGGGCTACGACCTGGCAACCTCCAAGGCGCGGCAACGGGAGGCGTGGTTCCGGTCGCTCGTGCAGAACGCGACGGATGTGGTGTGCGTCGTGGGCGAGAGCGGAGCGATCAAATACGTCAGCCCGGCCATCCGGAGAGTCATGGGCTACGAGCCGGAGGCAATCCTGGGCAACAACGTCTTCCGTGGCGTGCACCCGGACTACCGCTCGACGATCGAGGAGCGATTCCGAGGCCTGGTCGCGGGATCGGAGCAGCCGTTCCGGACGGAGCTGTTGCTGAGCCACGGGGAAGGGGGATGGCGGTGGGCGGAGGCGACGTTTACGAATCTCCTGGACGACCCCAGCGTTGCCGGCGTGGTCATCAACTACCGCGACGTGAGCGAACGGCAAGCGATGGAGGATCAACTGCGCCATGACGCGTTCCACGACGCGCTCACGGGATTGCCGAACCGTGCACACCTGATGCGGCAGATCGAACATGCACTGGAGACGCCTGCGGAGGGACTGGTTGCGCTCGTGCTCCTGGACCTTGATGGATTCAAGACGGTGAACGATAGCCTCGGGCACGAAATTGGCGACCGCTTGCTGGTAGAGGTTGGCCAGCGGCTTCGTGGCCTCCTTGCGGAAGAGCACGTGGTGGCACGGCTTGGGGGCGACGAGTTCACGGTGCTCGCCAGGGGCGTGACTGCGAGGGAGGCGAGGCAACTCGCCGACGACACCGCCGCTGCGCTGGCGACCCCGTTCGATGTCGGCGAGTTCCACGGGCCGCAGCCGGCGAGCATCGGCATCGCACTGAGCGGAGTGGACCAACAGGGCGCTATCGACCTTCTCCGCCGCGCGGACCTCGCGATGTACGCCGCCAAGGAGAAGGGCAGCGGAAGCCGGGTGCTGTTCGACAGTGAGATGAGCTTCAAGGCTGAGCGGCGGCTGGAATTGGAAGCGGCGTTGCGGCAAGCGCTGGACCGCAACGAGCTCTTCCTCCAGTACCAGCCGCTCGTTTCGCTCGAGACGCAGGAGATCACAGGCGTGGAGGCGCTGCTCCGCTGGCGGCACCCTGAGCGTGGCATTGTGCCACCGGGCGAATTCATCGGGGTCGCCGAGGAAACGGGCCTCATCCTGCCTATTGGGCAATGGGTGTTGCAGGAGGCCTGCCGCCAGGCACGAGCCTGGCAGGACGAATTTGGCGACGAGCCGCCCCTCCGCATGAGTGTGAACATCTCAGTGCGGCAGTTCCAGCAGTCCGACCTTGCGACGGAAGTGGCGGCGGCGCTGAAATCCAGCGGGCTGAGCCCCGACCGGCTCCAGCTCGAAATCACCGAGAGTGTCCTGATGGAGGATGACGCCGTGGCGATGAGCGTCCTCCAGGAGCTCCGCGGCCTGGGCGTGCGCTTGGCCATCGACGATTTCGGCACCGGCTACTCATCGTTGAGCTACCTCCGGCAGTACCCCATCGATGTGCTCAAGGTGGATAAGTCGTTCATCGATGGCATCGAGGTGGAAGATGGCGCGCTGGCGCTCGTGCGGGCGATCATCACGCTCGCGCACACGCTGAACCTGGTGACCGTCGCGGAAGGGATCGAGCGTTCCGAGCAGATGGAGCATCTGCAGGCGCTCCAGTGCGACTCGGGGCAGGGCTTCTTCTTCGCACGTCCTGTGGACGCCGAGCAGATCACCGAGCTGCTCGGGAGGCGAGGGGCAACGGAGGGAGGCAAGCTGGTCCCGTTGGATGTTGCACGCTGGCTCCGATCGGCCTAACCCCCCGATGCAGGACGGTTGGCCCGCGAAGGCGCGGCCGCGGGGCCTTGGCGGATAGAGCCGGGTGACGTATGAAGGTGACATGAAGCTCATCGTCACCACCGACGGATCGGAACGATCGTTGCGGGTGCTGCCTGCAGCCCGCCAATTTGCGGAGGCCGCGGGAGCAGGCATCACGCTGCTTCGTGTGCTCGACCCCCGGACGGACCTCGCGCAGGAGGTGGCTCCCACGGTCCAGGAAGCCGCTGAGCGTGTGGAAGCGCGATGGAAAGAGGAAATGAGCGCGCTCCTGCGAGAGCACGGGATCGACGGCGAGGTCGCCATCCCGTCGCGGGGACGCGCTGAGGACATCTACCGCGTTATCCTGCGCGCCGCCGACGAACGCGAGTCGGACATGGTAGCGATGACCACGCGCGGCGCCGGCCTGTTGCGCCATGCGATTCTCGGGAGCGTCGGCATGAGTGTGCTCGCGAACGCGCGGGTGCCCGTGATGTTCACGAGCGGCGAGGCGGACCTTCCCCCGGTGACGGATGGCTACCACATCGTCATCACAACGGATGGATCGCCAGCATCGGAAAGTATTTTCGACCTGTTGGCGCCGGTACTCGTTCCGGGAAAGATGCGGGTCACGGTGCTGTACGTCTCGGGCGCCCAGCTTGGCGAGGACGCGGATTGGGAAATGGAACCGAGGCTGGAAGCACTCTGCGAGCGCCTGCCGGGCGGTGTGGCATCGAGCGTGGCGATCCGACAGGTGCCAGTACTCGGTGGCGTCGACACTGCCATCGTGAACTTCGCGCGAGAAACAGAGGCGAACGCCATCGCGAGTTCGACCCACGGACACAGTGCCCGCCGGCACCTGGTCGCCGGGAGTGTTGCGATGGGCGTGCTGAAGCAGTCGCCGGTGTCCGTCATCATGGCCCGGAGCCGGAAGCGGTAGGGACAAAGAAATGCCCGGACGGATGGCGCCGTCCGGGCGAGTCCGGATGCCGGGGCGGAGAGGTAGAACGCCCCGATGCGCCCATCGTGCGGGACGGCCTCGAAAGTGTCCGGTAAGAGTTATGTCCTGTTGATTACGTTCGCGTCACAGGCTCGAAAGCTTTACCACCACTTACCCCCGGCGACGTAGCGGAGCGCTACTCGCCAGCGATGTGCCCGCTATCCGGGACGAGGATTTGCACCATCAAGGGAACGAATGGCGTTCGAGCCACAGCGGCCGGGAGGGAAGCGGAAAGCACCTCCCGGGCGCTGTGGGGACGGCTCCACGGCCTACGGGAAGCGAGTTGTAACTTACGCGACAGGTCTTCGCCTGCTGAGTGAGCAGGGCGCGACTCGCTGCAGGCGACAGTGGGCACATGCCAAAGGGAAAGAACCGGAGTGACACCCCTTCCACGGTCGCGCGCTCGGATGAGCATGCCCAGGAGATCTGGAAGAAGACCCACGACTCCGCCGTGGAGACGTATGGCGAGGGCGAGGCGGCGCATCGCACGGCCTTCGCTTCGCTGAAGCACTCGTACAAGAAGGTGGGCGACCACTGGGAGGCGAAGGACGCGAAGGGGCCATCGGACCCGCAGGCGGCGCAAGGGTATCGCGACGCCCCGAAGGAGACGGGCGGCGGTCGCGTTGTCGGTACGGAGCGAAGCAAGCGGGAGCTTTACGAAGAGGCGAAGCGGCTGGATGTGTCCGGGCGGAGTTCAATGGGCAAGGAAGAGCTCGCCCAGGCGATCCACGAAGCAAACGCAAAGAAGTAAAGGAGCCGCGCGATGCAGGAGCGCACCCACTCACTGATGGAGCAGGCGGTCGAGATCCCGGCACAGCAGGACTGGATCGATGGCTTCGCCGACCGCTTGCAGCGAACCGTCACCGGCGCCTATGAGCGGACCGGGGAATCGAGTGACCAGATCGCGGACTTCCTGAACGGGACGTGGCTCGGGCATCCACTGCACCCCGTGTTGACCGACCTGCCCATCGGCTTCTGGACGTCGAGTGCGGCGCTGGACCTGCTCGAGACGTTAGGGGCGCGGGGGCTGCGGCCAGGTGCAGACGCGACGCTGGCACTCGGGCTGGCGGGAGCACTTGCTGCGGCCGCCGCGGGTGTCACCGATTGGCAGCACACCGTGGGCGAAACACGCCGGGTGGGCGCCACGCACGCGGCGCTCAACAGTCTCGCGACGTTGCTCTATAGCGGCTCCTTGTTCATGCGCCTCCGGCGGCGACGGAGCATGGGCCGGCTGCTCTCGATGGCAGGGATGGGTGTCGCGGCCTACGGCGCCTACCTGGGTGGGAACCTGGCATTTCAGCGCCAGGTGGGCATGAATCACGCACCGGTGGAGGCAGGGCCGGAGGATTTCACACCGGTGATCGACGCCGCGGAACTGGTCGAAGGCAGGCCGATGCTGGCGGACGTGGAGGACGGGCCGCTCATGCTCGTTCGTTACCAGGACCGGATTTACGCGCTGGCGAATAGCTGCGCGCACCTCGGCGGGCCGCTTGCGGAAGGGCACATTGAGGACGAGTGCATCGTCTGCCCGTGGCACGGGTCGCACTTCCGGCTGGAGGATGGCGAGGTGATCCACGGGCCGAGCGCCTACAGCCAGCCGAGCTTCGATACCCGGGTCGTGAACGGCCGCGTGGAGGTCCGCCGAAGCCGCTAGGGTGCGAGGTCGACGCGCACGTGCTGGATATCGCCGCGCGGCGCGAGTTGGACCACGCGGCGGACCCGCAGCGAACCGGCCTCCGGGTCGGTGGTGACGGTGCGCTGGAGCCAGAGGCCGGCACGGGCGGCGACAAGGGTCGCGAAGGTGGCCGCGAGCACGGCGTTGCTCCAGCCCTTGCGGCGGCTCCGCCCGGCAGCAACGAGTGCTGTCGAGGCGGTGAGGACGCCTGTGACGGCGATGTTCGTGCCGCAAAATGGCGAATAGGCGAGGTGACGCTCGCCGGCACGAAGGCGGTCGAGCGCTTCTCCCACGGCACTCTCGACTTCGTCTGCGTCGTATGGACCGTGGAGATGGAAGCTCCACGGGGTGCTATGTCCGAAGCTGGAATGCACTCGGCCACGCCGCTGGTGGAGCACGGCGATGGTGGCGTGCTCCAGGGCGTGATTGCGGCGCAGGCGGGAGAGGAAGGGTACTTCCATCACGAACCGTCGATCGCGACGTTGGGAACGACGCGCTGGTACCTGAAATTGCTCGCACCGTTGGCCCCGACGATGTCGATCCTGAAGGTCGACCCGGAGCCGAGGAGTGGCTCGATCCAGACTGTCCCGGTTGAGACACCGGGTGGCATCTGGCGGGGAGCGAGCGAGATCTCCAGGACGCTACTGTACCCCTGCTGGGTGCGACGTGGGTCACTCGTGATGACTACTTCCGTTTCGCGGCCGACCACCACGCCGGCATCCAGCGAGCGGCTGGGCGGGTCGCCCGGGTGACGAACAATGATCCACGGATGTGAGGTGCGGATGCGGTAGGGGCCGACAAACGTGCCATCGTTGTGCACGGTCACCGTGCCTTTGGTTGAGGTGCCATCGCTGTAGCCCGTGAGGGACATGCTCGATGGGCCGGAGAAGGAGAAGTGCGGGTCGCCGAGGAGCGAGTACGCCTCCGACGGGCTGCGCGGAGGAGTTGTGTCGCGGTGGGGCGTGATGTCCACACCCTCTCGCTGGATGGTTGTGGGAAAGTCCATCCCGGCGCACTGCAGCTCGCCAGCGCAAGCCCGCCAACTCGCGAGAGAGAAGGCGCTGGCGATTTCGGGCAGGTTGAAGTCGGGCATGTTGAACGTCTGTGGCTCCCAAAGCCGGACACCGTGTTTATCCCTTGCCGGATAACGTACGCATCCGTACACGCGCTCTGGATAGGTAAAGTCACCGTAGTTGAAGTTGTTGAAGCCTGGGGCGGATTTTTCGCCGCAATGGTAGGCGTCGGGGCGAAGAGGATGCCTCCACGGGTTGTTCGGATGGTTGTCCCACCAGTCCACATGATTGACGTCGTACAGCGGGTGGTTCGTGTTCGCGAAGCCGTTATAGCTCCAGATGGCGTAGTACCAGTCTTCGAGCATCGCTGGATCACCGTTCCCCGCAATGGGGCGGTACGTTGGTGCACTGTTCCATTTGTACGCGAGGATACGAACGCCCTCCGCGATGTTGAAGAGGAAATGCGTGCCGATCACGGCCTGCGGACCGGTGGGCGTCCCGTCGGCGTTCTCCATTCCCGACGTGATCTGACCAATGCCGTAGCCGCAGTCGAAGGAGCGGAGCACCGGCCCGACGCCGCCCCACGGGACCAGGTCCCCATTGCCATTCATCCAGTTCGCTTCGATCCAGGCGATGGACTTGTAGATGGTGGGTGGGATGGCCAGGGACGTATCGAGTCCGGTGACGCGCGCGTTACGCGGTCCCCGCTGCAGCCCCTGGTAGCGAACATCGATGTCCTCGCCGGAGGCGAGGGTGTAGTTGAAGGTGATCGCGTTGCCGGCGGTCGCGAGCTCCATCGCCCTGGCGTAGACGTTTCGGAAGTCCTGTGCCTCATAGGTGTCGAAGTCGTAGGGGCCGGCGGGACCGCAGGCCTGGGCCGTATTCTCTTCGCGGCCGGATACGAGGCCGATAGCGATCACGGCGATGAATACGCCTGCACCGAACTGAAGAAGAAGGCGCTTCAAGGTCATTTCACCGCCCACCCATAGACCCGGGATGCTGCTGGCAGTTCGGTGCGTTCGCCGTCGCGAAGGAGTTCGTAACGCATCTTGCCTGCCGCTTCGAACGAGGGGCCGCTCCACGCCTGCACCGCGAGTGTTCCGCCGTCCGGGGAGTACGTCAGCGGGATGTCGAAACCGGAAGGCGCGGCCTGGGCCGAGAAGTCGCCGCTCGAGGCGGTCCCGGGTCCCGGCTCGCGGCCAAAGGTGGGTTCGCCGCCGGGGCGCCAGGCCACACCGAGCGCCTGCCCGCCATCGCTCAGCACCTGCGCCTGCATGTCCTGCGCAGTGGATGGCTCGAGAGAGGCAATTTTCGGGAGGTAGCGCAGGCCGTCCGTTGTATCCGATTCGATGAAGGCGAGTTGTGCCCCGTCGGGGCTGAGTTGCCAGTCTCGCGTGATGTGCGGGCTGAGGTTCAGGAGTTCCTGGCCGTCGCGGTACACGCTAGACCCGGCCCCATCGATCACAACGGTGACGAGCCGCTCCGCGGGATCGAAGCCGACGACGTAGGCGCCGAAGACGCCGTCAACCCGCATGAGTTCGAGTTCGCTCGCGCCTTCGGTGTCGACGCGGCTCACGACGACGTCGGCGAGCATGCTGTCCGCACTGGTACTGCGGGTGAACACGACGCCGGTACTGTCCGGGGTCCAGGCGGGAGCCTGGAGGACGTCCACATCGATGGCGACGCGGGTGACCGCGCCGGTCTCAAGGTTCACGACGAGGACAGATGCGCCGGGGTAGGCGGGAGTGCCCGCTTCGGCGACGACGAGGGCCACCTGCTTCCCGTCGGGTGAGACGACACCGTTTGGTGTGTATCCATCAAGGTGGTCTACGACCGCAATTTCAGTTCGCTGCGCCGGGTCGTCGACCGGAGCGACGTAAATCGTGTCCGTGGTCGGACCGCTGTTGGAAAAGACAACGTAGGTTCCCGCGGGCGCGGTCGCGAAGGCGGTTCGCGGCCCCCCACCACCACCACCGAAAAGGGCCGCCACAATGGGCAGGACACCTGCGAGGGCGGCGAAGATGCTCAGTCCGATAGCCCAGTAAGGAAGGTGCCCCGAACGTGGGGCGAAGTGTCGCAAGGTCACAGAAGCTCCAGTGTCCGCCAAACGCTACTCGAGGCCACGAACCCAGCCGATGAACCGCGCGCCGGGCTCCTGAGAAAGGAGCTCGCGGCCGTTGGCGGAGAGGCTACGGTCGGGGACCAGTTGGATGAGCTCGCTACCGGTACCCGAGAGGTCGCGACTGGCGGAGTAGATTGTCGCGACCAGCATCGAGCCGTCGGGGGCCCATCGCAGTGGAAGGACGTAGGCGGCCTCTCCTGGTTCGGGTGCGTCGAGCCGCAACGAACCATCGGGACCACCGAAATCAGCGGCGGCCTTACCCGGGCGCCATGCGGTGCCGAGCTGGTCGCCGCCGGGGGCGGCTTCGGTGATCGCGCCAGTGGCGATCAAGAGCGTCTTGCCGGCGTAGGTGCGAGTGCCCACGCCGAGCCGGTCGATAAATGCCAGTCGAGCACCATCCGGGCTCAGGGACCAGTCCCGAGTTGGCCCCGGACTGAAGTGGTGAAGCTTCTCCTGGCTGCCTTCGTGCCGGACCCAGAGCGTGGAGCCCGACTTATCGACGACGACGATAAAGAGACGGTTGCCGCCGGACGAATAGCCGACTGGCACCACCTGGTGGGCGGTTTCGAAGGTAGCAACATCGAGTGTGAGCCCCGACTCCGCGTGGAACTGGATGACCTGGGCTTCAGTCACTCCATCGCGCTCGACCGTACGAACAGCGGCAAGCCGTTCGCCATCGGACGACCAGGCAAGGGGGGACAGGAGGTCCACGCTGCGTTCGGCAAGCACGCGGATGCCTGTGGGCAACGCGACGATGCTGAGTTGGGCGGGGTCGGGGCCACCGTGAACGATGGCGACCCGGTCGCCGCCGGGCGAAGCGTCGCCGTGTGCGCGCAGGCCGGTCGCGCCGAAGGGGAAGGGGAACTCGCTGATGGCGCGTGCCTCTTCGTTGCCGGGCTCGCGCACATAGAGAATGTCGGCGTTGTGGACTTCACCACTGGCGGCGGTGCGGACAGCGGGGACCAGGTAGGCGACAGAGCTGATATTGCTCTCTGCTGTCGCGGCCAACGGCGCTGCCGAGGTTTCGTTGGAAAGCGTACGTGTGGAGACTGCTGCCCAGATCACGAGGCTGGCGACAATCCCGAGTAGTGCCAGGACGAGTGGCGTGAGCGTATTCGGGACAGCAAACCGCGGGCGGGCTCCTGGTATGAACACGTGGCTACCTCGCGCTGACGTCACTACCTGCCCTGACGGCAGGGCGCTGGCGTCGCTGGACTGTGACTACTCGACAAGGTTCGCCACGGCCAGCTGCATCGAATGGCCCTGATACCCCCGCCTAACCGGTCTCCGGGCGTGGGAGGGTCCACGCTTGGGGCGAAGGTAACGGCGGGGTGGCATCCCGTCAATCAGGGATTAACGCAAGGTCACAGGAGCATCGCAAGGGCGGAAGATGTTGCTGTGCTAGCATTTTCCTGAATGCTGCTCTTCAACGCCCGGGAGCTCTTCGATAATCCGCCCGCGCTGTTCGCGTACCTGGCTGCGATCGCCGTCACCTTCATGACGGGTCTCGCGTTCCACGAATTTAGCCACGCATGGGCGGCGTACGAGCAGGGCGACGACACGGCCGCTCGCCAGGGGCGCCTCACGCTGAATCCGCTGAAGCACCTCGACCCGCTGGGGACGGCCCTGCTGGTGCTGGTGGGCTTCGGCTGGGCGAAACCCACGCCGTTCAACCCGTACCGGCTGAGCAAGGGTCCGCGCTGGGGGAGCGTCATCGTGGCGGCGGCGGGGCCGGCGTCGAACTTCTTTTTCGCGGCGCTGGCGGCGCTTCCGATCAAGTTGGGGCTGGTGGACAGCATCACGAGCTTCAGCCGGATCTCGGAAGCGAGCGGTGAGGAGATCGTGGGGCTGTTCCTCGTGTTCATCGCCTCGATCAACATCATCCTGGGTGTGTTCAACCTGATCCCGATTCACCCGCTCGATGGGTTCAAGGTCGTGGCCGGCGTACTCCCGCGGGAGCTCGGCGCGCTGTTCGAGCAGCTTGCACCGTGGGGTCCTGGCATCCTCATGACCCTGTTCGCTCTCTCCTTCGTGGCGCCGCAGTTCAATATTCTCGGCTGGCTCATCGGCGGCGTCGGTGGGGCCGTGTTCAACTTCATCACGTGATACGCAATCGCATCCGGCAGTTTCGCGAAGCGCACATTGCGCCATGTGCTGCGGATTACGCCCTGGCGCGGGAGTGGCTCGATGGGCAACTCCTTACACTCTTCGAGGGGCAGCACCCGCGAGACATTGTGCACACGGCCGCCACCGCGCGCTGGTTGCTGGCACGCGGCCACGAAAGCCGTGAACTCATCCAGGCGGCGCTCCTCCACGATATCGGCAAGGGGCATCAGCGGCGGCGGGACCGGGTAGCGTACGTGGTCGCGACGAACCTGGGCATCGTCCGCTGGCTTGCCAAGCGCGAGTCGCGGCTGGAGCTCCGGCGGGCAGTGGCGCGAAGCCTCAGGCACAGCGCGGCCGGCGCGGAGATGCTGCGGGCGGCAGGCGCCCCGGCCTGCGTGATCGAGTTGACCGCCCGGCATCACGAATCACCCGGTGACGATCCTGTGTTAGCCTTACTCCAACAGGCGGACGCGGCGACCTGAGACGCACGCGGGGGATTAGATTGGCCCGATCGCGCATCACCATCATCGGTACTGGCCTCATTGGCGCCTCTATTGGCCACAACCTTATGTCGCGCCCCAACCGCGAATTCGAGGTGGTCGGCCTGGATCGCGACCGCTTCAACGCGAAGGAAGCGAAGAAGCTCGGCGCGATCGACCGCGAGGTCGGTTCGCTGGAGGAGGGCCTGGAGAACGCGGGCCTGGTGATTATCGCGGTGCCGGTCGTGTCGGCGCGGCACCTGCTTGAAGAGATCGGCCCGTATTTGAAGCCGGGCGCAGTGGTGACCGACACCTGCAGTACAAAAGCGGACATCATGCGCTGGGCCGCGGAGTTTCTACCCGAGACCGTGCACTTTGTTGGTGGCCACCCGATGGCGGGGCTCGAAGCGAGCGGCCCGAAGGCCGCCCGGAAAGACCTGTTCCAGGGCGCGACGTGGGCGATTACGCCCTCGCCGCGGGCGAACGAGGATGCCGTTGGCGTGGTGCTAGGGATGGTGGAGTCGTTCGGCGCCTATCCCCTCTATATCGACGCGGCAGAGCACGACACCTATGCCGCCGCGGTCAGCCACCTGCCGATCCTGCTTTCCGTGGCATTGTTCCGGATGGTCCGCGACAGCCAGGGCTGGGAAGATGCCGCACTGCTCGCCGGCCCGGCTTTCCGCGACCTGACGCGCCTCGCCAGTGGCGATCCGACGATGTCGAAGGACATCATGACGACGAACCGCGACGCGGTGTTGCATTGGCTCGGCCGCTTCGAGAGCGAACTGCAGACCATCCGAAAGGCGCTCGATGAAGGCGGCCAGGTGGTCCAGGACATGTTCACGAGCACGCAAGTCGACCGCGACACGTTCATCATGAACCCGCCCGTCCGCCGGCGGCCGGAGGGCGCGCCTGCGCCTTCCGCGCAGGACGCCATCGGGCGGCTCTTCGCCGGTGCTCTCTACGACAAGCTGAAGGACGTGCAGAATCGGCCGCCGGTACAGACCAGCCAGCGCGACCAGGACGAGCTGCAGCGGAAGCTCGGAGTCCGCGACGAAGACCGTGATCGCTAATCGGCCCGAGCGGATACGGGCACGCATCCAGGTACCCGGCGACAAATCGATCTCCCACCGGTCCCTGTTGTTGAACGCGATCGCAAGCGGATCGGCGACCATCGAACGGCCGCTGGATTCCGCCGACGTCCGTGCGACTGCGAACTGCTTGCGGGCACTCGGGGTCGGAATCGACTGGACGGAGGGTGCGGAGCAAGTCCGGGTGGAGGGCCGTGGGCTCCACGGGCTCTTCGAAAGCGAGGATGTGCTCGACTGCGGGAACAGCGGGACGACAATCCGGCTCCTGACCGGCCTGCTTTCGGCGCACCCCATCCTCAGTATCCTGAACGGCGATGCGTCACTGCGCACACGGCCGATGGCGCGGGTCATCGCGCCCCTGCGCGAGATGGGTGCACATATCCACGGCCGCACGGGCGACACACTCGCCCCCATCGTGATCAAGGGTGGAGGGCTTCGGGCGAGGGAATACGCAAGCCCCGTCGCGAGCGCACAGGTGAAGTCCGCGGTACTTCTCGCCGGTCTCTACGCGGATGGCGAGACGACGGTGCGGGAGCCGGCGAAGTCTCGCGACCACACCGAGCGGATGCTGATCACGATGGGCGCAGGGCTCCGCGGTGAGGGGGCAGCCGTGACGATCTCGCCCGCGGCGCAGTTGGAGGCGCTCTCGCTTCGGGTGCCGGGTGATATTTCGAGCGCCGCGCCGTGGCTCGTGCTCGGAGCGTGTCACCCGGATGCGGAGATCCTTATCGAGGGCGTGAACACCAACCCCACGCGGACCGGTCTGCTGGACATCCTCCAGGAGATGGGCGCGAAGGTGGAAGTGTTGGAGGAGCGCACGACAGGCGGGGAACCAGTCGCCGACCTCGTGGTGCGAAGTTCGGAGTTGAAGGGGACAACCGTTTCCGGTGAGCTGGTGCCGCGTGCCATCGACGAGCTCCCGCTCGTCGCACTGCTCGCCTGTTTCGCGGATGGAGAGACGGTGGTGAAAGATGCCGCCGAGCTCGTAGTGAAGGAATCGAACAGGGTGGAGGCGGTGGTGCGCGTGCTGGGAGCAATGGGGGCGCGGGTGACTGCCCGCGATGATGGCTTCGTCGTGCATGGACGCCAACCCCTGCGAGGCGCATCCGTGGATGCGCGTGGCGACCACCGCATCGGAATGCTGGCCGGCATCGCCGCGCTTCTCGCGGATGGTGAGACGCGGGTCGCCAACGATGCGGTCGAGGTGTCGTACCCCACATTTTGGGAGGAACTGCGAGAGGCGGCGGAAGGAGCAGCGGCACGATGAGTGCGAAGCCTGTCGTGCTCGTGCTGCACGGCCCATCGGGCGTAGGGAAGGACACCGTCATCGACCGGCTGCGCGAACGCACTGGCATCCACCGGGCGACCAGCTCGACCAGCAGGCCGCCGAGGCCCGGCGAGGCGGATGGCAACCACTACCACTTCTACTCGCGCGAGGAGTTCGAGCGCCGCCGCGATGCGGGGGAGTTCGCGGAAAGTGCGATTGTGTACGGCGACTGGAAGGGGCTAGAGCGCCGGGAGATCGAGGAGCCGCTCAAGCGAGGACAGGACGTGATCATTCGCACTGACGTGCAGGGTGCGCGCACCTGGCGGAAGAAGCTCGACGGTGCAGTGTTCGTTTTCCTGGTCGCCAAGGACCGTGCGACGTTGCGCGCGCGGTTGGAAGCGCGTGGCAGCGAGGACCCGGAATCGCTCGCACGGCGTCTGGCGGAAGTGGAGGCGGAGCTCGCCGACCTCGACAACAACCATTACGTGGTGTTCAACGAAGAGGGCCAGGTGGAAGCGGCGGTGGACGCACTGGTGAACATCATCGAGAGCGAGCGCCGCAACCCGTCGCGACCTCAGCCGCGGCTCCGCGAGTAATCAGCGCGCCAACTTCCACAGTACATTCGAACCCACACCAACGGAGGCCCCGGATTGGACCAGACACTCTGCGACCTGTTCCGACTTGATGGAAAGGTGGCGCTCGTAACGGGCGGATCGAGCGGCATTGGCGTCGCGCTGGCGCGCGGACTTGCGCGCGCGGGCGCCGATGTTGTCGTCACCGCGCGGCGCCAGGAACTCATCGAACAGACTGCGACGATGCTTCGCGAATTCGGAGTCCGAGCAACCGCCATCCCGGCGGATATCACGGACGAGGAGCAGTTCGAGCGCCTGTTCGAGCAAGTGAAGTCGGAGTACGGGCGCCTGGACATCATGGTCAACAACGCGGGCTTCACGGATCGATCCGGGTTGCGCCACGACCTGGTACCAATGCGCCGGATGCGGGCGGTCATCGAACTCGACCTGATCGCGACAATGAACGGCTGCCGGCTGGCGGCGCAGCAGATGCTCCCCCAGGGTGGAGGCGTCATCGTCAACGTAAGCTCTATCCTGGGGAAAGTGGGGAGCGAGTTCCGGGCGGCCTCGTATCACGCGGCGAAGGGCGGGGTAGACTCGCTCACGCGGGTGCTGGCACTCGAGTACGCGCGCGAAGGGATTCGCGTAAACGGCATCGCTCCGTCCTACTTCGAAGGCACAGAACTGATGGACCAGGTGTACGAGGCCAACCCCGAGACACGCGAGCATTCCATCTCGCGGACACCGATGGGGCGGCTTGGGCGGCCCGAAGACCTGGAAGCAGCGATGGTGTTCCTCGCCTCAGATGCGTCCCGCTTCATCACGGGACACATCCTCTACGTCGATGGCGGCTGGACCGCGGGTGGTGGCTACCACCAGCTGGCGCCGATGTGGGAGACGGAGCCCGGGAAGCAGCGCCAGTAGGACCGAGGAGGCACGGCCCAGGACCCTGGAGCGGCCGGCGCGCGAAATCGCGTGCCGGCCGCATTGTCTGCTACGAGCGGTTGCCCTTACTTGCACCGGTGATGTCGGCCATGAGGTGGAGCGACTCCTTTGGTCCATTCACGAGCATCGTCGTGACGCCGGAATCTTCCCAGGCCTTGTAGCGTTGGCGGATTCGGGCTTCGGGCCCAACGAGCGACATCTCGTCCACGAGATCGTCCGGGATGACAGCTTCAGCTTCCTTCTTGCGCCCGGACAGGTAGAGTTCCTGGACCCTCTCGGCGGCTTCGGCGTAGCCGTACTTCTTCATCGCGTCGTTGTGGAAGTTCTTGCCCTTCGCACCCATGCCGCCGAAGTAGAGTGCGAGCACTGGCTTCTGGCGATCGAGCGCGGCCTGGACGTCGTCGGTTACGTGCACGTTGCAGCCGGCGGCGATGTCGAAATCCTTGCGCGACTTGCCGTCGGTCCGGCGCGCAAAGCCGGTCTCGATGTCTGCGTCGTACACGGAAGTGCGGTAAGGCGAGAACCAGATCGGGAGCCAGCCATCGGCCAGTTCGGCGGTGGTCTGGACGTTCTTCGGACCCATGGTGGCGAGGTACACGGGGAGCTGGCGGCCGTGAAGGATGGACTTCAGGGGCTTGCCGAGGCCGGTGGCACCGGGACCGGTGTACGGGAGCTGGTACTCCTTGCCCTGGTAGGAGACCGGCTCTTCGCGGGCCCAGATCTTGCGCAGGATCTCGACGTATTCCCGCATGCGAGCGGCAGGGCGGCCGTAGGGTACGCCGTGCCAGCCTTCGACCACTTGCGGGCCGGAAAGGCCGAGGCCGACGAGCATGCGGCCGCCGGAGAGCGCGTCGAGCGTGGACGTCTGCATGGCGCACATGGCGGGTGTGCGGCCGGGAATCTGCATGATGGCCGTACCGAGCTTGATGCGCGTCGTGAGGGCAGCGAGGTAGGCAAGCGGCGTGATGGCGTCGGAGCCATAGGCTTCCGCCGTCCAAATCGAATCGTAGCCGAGATCCTCAACCTCGCGGACGAGGTCGATGGGCAGGCCCATCTGGGCGCCCGAGTAGCCGATGCTAATGCCGAGCTTCAAACGTGTCTCCTGGGTGCGAACTCAGGTGAGCCCGCCGGGAATGGTAGGCCCGACGATAGCCGCCAGCCGGGCAATAGGACAGGACGCCGCCACACGAGTCCGTATGGCGGCGCAGGAGGCGACTGCCGAGGCTAAGCGGTGACGGGCTGCTTCCGCATCGCGAGGTAGCGCTCCGCGTCGGCCGCGGTGGCGGGCGCGTGCTTCACGTCCTCTTCGGTGAAGGTCTTCGTCCAGCAGGCGAATTCGAGGAGAATGCCGTCCGGGTCCTGGAAGTAGACCGACCGCACGAAGACGCCCGGGTGCATTTCGCGGGCGACCTGGTAGGGGCTGTCGTCGTGGTTCATGACGGGCGACGGATTGAGGCCCTTCGCCTTCAGCTTCTCGACGTACTCGTCGAACTTGTCCTCGGGGACGTTGAAGGCTACGTGGTTCATCGAACCGTGGGCCGTCGTGATCTCCTTCCCAACTCCGGGTACGCCGGCAGGCGACGAGATGCCGGGGTGCGCCCCGGGCGCCTCCGGGAACCAGAAGAAGGCGAGCGAATCGCCGTTGCCGATGTCGAAGAAGAAGTGCTGGCCCATGCCCATAGGCAGGTCCAGGGTCTTGATGAGTGGCATGCCGAGGACGTTCGAATAGAAGTCGACGGTGCGAGCCATGTCCTTGCAGACGAGGGCGAGATGGTTGATCCCACCGAACTGGAACTCTTTGTTTTCTCGTGCCATGAAAATCCCCCGGTGATTCCGAACCTTGGTCGAAGCCATGCGCGCATAGCATACGGCCTCACGACAAGGCGTGAACACCTCCATGGATTGGCGCGTAGAATCGCGCCCACTCGAGATATGGGGGAATGCGATGCCGCGACTTCGGCAGGTCTCACGGGCGGAAGCGACGCACGAGGTGGGAAAGGTATACCAGCGGCTCTTCGGCGACCGCGACCCGGTGGTGTCGCCGGGGACGGCCACGGGAACGCCCGGGGATTGGTGGAACGTGTTCGCGTTGGTGCCGGAGGTGCTGGCACACGCGCAGGCGGGATTCGGCCTCTTCGGTAGCAAGGGGCGGGCGCTGACGCCGTACCAACGGGAGCTGGTGATCACGCGTACGGGCTTTGCCGCCGGCAGCAAGTTCGTCTTTTCGCAACACTGCAAGGCCGCGCGAGCGGCGGGAATCCCGGAGGAGAAGATCGCGGCGATGCCAGCGTGGGCTTCGTCGGACGCCTTCAATACCGACGAGCGGGCGATCCTCGCCTATGTGGATGAACTCGTGCTTGCGGATGGGCGGGTGCAGGACGCGACGTTCGAGCGGCTCCAGGCGATGCTTTCGGACGAAGCCATTCTCGAACTCACGTACGCGGCATGCACATACCGTCTGCACGCCACGGTGTGCCGGGCCCTGCGGCTGGAGTACGACGACGTCGCCGAGCGCGTGGAGGAGGTAGCGGCCCCCGGGGACCAGGCGGCGGACGTGATGAGCCAGATCAGTAGCCGGTAGCGGTTGACCGGGCCCGTTGCATCTCGCGCGATGGACTGGCCTACGATCGCGAGCGTGCGCACCTATCGGCGT
>JALOAP010000392.1 GCA_023228745.1 Dehalococcoidia bacterium
GTCCCCACGAGGCGGGCGACGCGGCCGACCAGGGCGTCGGGCTCCGGGAAGACCTCGCGGTCGAACTTCCGGTTGAAGCGCCGGGCGACCTCGCGGGTCATCTCGATGTGCGGGAGCTGGTCGTCGCCGACGGGCACCAGGTGGGCCCGGGGCATGAGGATGTTCGCCACCTGCATCACGGGGTAGGTGTAGAAGGCGATGGGCACCGAATGCCCTGCCTTCTGGCCATCCTCCGGGTTCTCGATGGCCTCCATCTCGGCTTTCAGCGTCGGGTTACGCTCGAGCATCCCGACGGGAAGGAACCACCCGAGGAGCGTTGTGAGCTCCGCGTGTTCGGGCACGAGGCTCTCGATGACGTAGGAGCTGCTCTCCGGGTCGAGGCCGACGGCGAGCCAATCGAGTGCCACTTCCCAGACGGACTCGCGGACGCGCGGAATGTCGTGTGCGTAGTCGGAGACCTGGTAGTCGGCGATGAGGAAGTAGCACTCGTAGTCGTGCTGGAGGCGAACCCAGTTTTCGAGCGCACCAGCGTAGTGGCCGAGGTGGAGTGCGCCAGTGGGACGTATGCCAGTGAGGATTCGTTTGCGCTCGGTCATCGTGGGCCTCCGGGGCCGCGGCCGCCGGGACGTCCGCCCGCAGGCGCAGAGCGGGGTCCGCCCGGCCGTGGGCCTCGGTCGCGGTCGCGGTCGAGCGTGCGAAGCAGCGCGCCGAGCTGACGTGAGGCGGTATCGGCCAACTGGAGTTCGTCGTGGAAAACGTCGGGCTGCTGGCTGGTGACGCTCGCGAGGACATGGAGCCAGGAGCTGCACTGGGCGAGCGCGCCACGGGCGTCACGATAGAGTGCGGCCTGTGGGGGACCCTCGCGGCCTGCACCTTCGGCGATGAGGCCGCAGGCGGCCCCGGCAGTCTCGAAAGCCTTCGCCTGGGCATCTGCCGAGGCCTTGAGGTTCGAGGCGACCTTGAGCCTGCCCACCGCGGCAGCGAGCCGCACGGCCGTGTTCCACGCCTCGACCTGCTGGTAGTCGAATTGCACCATTAGCGCACGCCTGCCACTGCATAGCAGCCATCGAGGAAGGCGAGAAGGTAGTCACAGGCGCGGCCGGCAGCAGCGCCGATCGTCTCTTCGTCCTCGCTCGCCTCTTCGATCGCTCCAATCTCCGCACCCGCGTGGGCAACGTCCGCGACCAGGTGGACGGAGAAGAACTCAAACTGATTCGGTTTGAAGCCGTAGTGCTCGGTCAGCGCCTTGATCTGCTGCCAGGCGAGGTCGGGCACCTGGCCTTCGTAGGCGAACAACGTCGCGAGTGCTTCACCGATGGGCGCGTTGCGCGACCGGTCGTAGTAGTAGTCGATCATCGCCTCCGTTTCGGGGTTCGGGGTCGAGTTGGTGACCTCTGCCGCTGGCACGCCCAGCGCCTCGGCGAATTCGAGCCAGAGCGCGGGATGGTTGCGCTCGCCATGCTCCTCATCCCAGAGGTTATCGAGCAGGAGTTGCCGGATGGTGGGCGACTCCGTGCGGGTGTGGATTGCGCTGAGGAAGCGCGGGAAGGCGAGCTCGAAATGGTAGTACTGGCGTGCATACTCCTGCAGCCGGTCCATCTCGAGCGAGCCCCGCATCCACTCCTGATAGAAGGGGTGGTTGAGCATGGACTTCTGGTCGAGCACCGTCCGGATACGGGCTTCGAGGGTGGGCATGACTGCCTCCTAGGGGATGACCGGGAGGTCCTGCATCGCTTCGCGGACCTTCTCTTCCGGGTAATGGTCGTCGACGAGGTTGCCTGCCAGGTAATCATCGTACGCCTGCAGGTCGAGGAAGCCGTGTCCGCTGAGATTGAAGAGGATGACGCGGCTGGCGCCGTCCTGGCGTGCGGCAATGGCTTCGTCGATGGCGCCGCGGATGGCGTGCGAACTCTCGGGAGCGGGCACGATGCCCTCTGTCTGGGCGAAGAGCGTGGCCGCTTCGAAGCAGGGGTTCTGGGGATAGGCGCGAGCCTCGATGTGCCCCTCGGAGTAGAGGTGGCAGAGGAGGGGCGCCATGGCGTGATAGCGCAGGCCACCGGCGTGGATCCCCGGGGGCATGAAGGTGTGCCCAAGGGTATACATCTTCATCAGCGGAGTAAGGCCGGCGGTATCGCCGAAGTCGTAGCGGTATTCACCCTTGGTAAGGCTGGGGCAGGATGCAGGCTCGACAGCGAGGAAGCGCGTCTTGCTCCCGCTCACGAGGCGATCGCGGAGGAACGGGAACATGAGCCCGGCCGCATTCGAGCCGCCGCCCGCGCAGCCAACGACAACGTCGGGGTAGTCGCCGACCATCTCCATCTGCTTGACGGCCTCGAGCCCGATGACCGTCTGGTGGAGGAGGACGTGGTTCAGGACGCTGCCGAGCGAGTACTTGGTGTCCTCGCGCATGGCGGCATCTTCGACGGCTTCGCTGATGGCGATGCCGAGCGAGCCGTTGCTGTTGGGGTCCTTTTCGAGAATGGCACGGCCGGCGTTGGTGTCGTTGCTGGGGCTCGGCACAACGGAGCCACCCCAGACCTGCATGAGCGAGCGGCGGTATGGCTTCTGCTCATAGCTGATCTTGACCATGTAGACCTTCGACTCGATGCCGAACATCTGGCAGGCGTAGGCGAGGGAGGAGCCCCACTGGCCCGCGCCGGTCTCGGTGGCGATGCGCTGCACGCCTTCCTGCTTGTTGTAGTAGGCCTGGGCGACCGAGGTGTTCGGCTTGTGCGAGCCGGATGGCGAGACGCCTTCGTACTTGTAGTAGATGCGCGCGGGGGTATCGATCGCCTTTTCGAGGCCGGTGGCGCGGATGAGCGGGCTCGGCCGCCAGACACGGTAGACCTCGCGCACTTCTTTTGGGATCTCGACGAAGCGCTCGGTGCTGACTTCTTGCTTGATGAGCTCCATCGGGAAGAGCGGCGCGAGGGCCTCGGGACCGATGGGATCCTGTGTGCCGGGGTGGAGCGGCGGCGGTGGTGGGGCCGGCAGGTCGGCCGCGATGTTATACCAGTGTGTCGGGATTTCGGACTCGGGCAGGAAGTACTTCTTCTGTGTCATTTGATAGCCCCTTCGAATAATGCTCACTACAACACAAAACCCCTCCGTCTCAAAGGACGAGGGGTTTTCTCGCGGTGCCACCTTTGTTCCCGGGCGCGAAGCGCCGGACACTCTTGTCAGCGACGGCCACGCGATGCGCGGCGATCGCCCGGGCGGTGATATCGGTGCCCTTTCCGCCAGCGGCTACTGTGCGGAATGCAGTTCGCCACTGGAGCTCCCGGGCCCATTCACCTGTCGCGCTGCCACCGGGCTCACACCACTTCCCGGCTCTCTGGAGGCTCGCCTGACGGGCTACTCTTCCCGTTCGACGCTGTGTTATGCAGTTGTGTCACGAAGGGTAGGGCCGGGTGGCCGGGAGTGTCAACGGCAAATGGTCAGGAGCGAGATGGTGGCGGCACGCCGAGACCTTTGCAGATGCTCTTGGCGAGTTTGTTGCCAATCACGTTGTGCGCGGCACCGCCTCCTGTGCCCCAGTGTTCGGGTTCACCCAGACGGAATGCTGCGCACCTTCACGCTTCAGGTAGCACCGTGCACTCGCAGATTGGCGAATGAGGTCTCCGCGTTTCA
>JALOAP010000393.1 GCA_023228745.1 Dehalococcoidia bacterium
TTCAGCGAGGAAAGAGGCGGTTGAACAGCAATTGAGAATGCGTGATGGATTGTTGATTGATCCGAGCTGTACTCGGTTAATCAACGGTTTTATCGGCGGCTACTGCTATCCGGAAATAGGCAAAACGGGGATATATGGGCGTGATCCGCAGAAAAACCGCTTTTCTCACATTCACGACGGCCTCCAATACGTTTTAGTCAAACTGTTTCGGTCTGAGTCAGCAACCTCAATGACCGCGGAGGAAGCCCGGAGGCTGGCTCAGAAACATAGACCGCCAAGCTTTATGAGTAACTAAAATGGATATTAAACCAATAACAACACCAGACAAGATTTTAATTCCCAGCAATTGCTCGGGCAGTTGGTGGTGTGAGCGTTGCCAGACCTTGCATCCTCAAGGCATGTATTGTGCGCCCAGGATATTTATTTTTGATCCAAAAACAAAAAAGGTTATTGAATCACAGGAAAGTAAACTTTTTTATTATCATTAAAGGCTATGGGAACTGAAAACGATACTAAAAAAGAATTTGATGAAGCCTATTTACAGGGAAATATTGTCTGGGGTGAGTGGTACACGCAGGCGCATACTGATCTAAAAAACTATTTGGGTGATCAGTGGAGTGCCCAGGATAAACTCTATCTTAAAAATCAAGACCGAAACGTTTTTGTTTTTAATAAGATTAAACGCGCCGTTGAATTGGTTGACGGCTACCAGCGAAAGAATGTTCTCTCCCTCCGGATTCAGGCAATGGAGCAAAGCGATGATGAGATAATTGCAATGATGCAGGATAAAACCGCATCCCAATTCAGTTCAATAGTAATGTTCCTCATGCAGTATTCCGGCGGTTATAACATCCTCAATGATTGTTTTGCTGGAGCATTAAAAACCGCGCTCAATTTTCTGCGGCTCTATGTCGATTACACCGACGACATGGTTAACGGTGACATCAAGTTTATGCGCTGTGCATACAACCAGATTATGGTCGATCCATATTTTTCTCACCGTGATTTTTCAGACTGCCAATATATTTTGTTCAGGGAATTTATTACAAAAGAAGAAGGGATGGCTTTGTTCCCAAAGAATGCCGGGCCGATTGAGAAAATGACTGCGCTTGATGCTGACAGTAAGTTTGTCTATCTCAAAACCGAAAAAGACCTGATGGGAGATCCGAAGCTCCGGTTTGATGAATTTTTTAAGCGCACGGTAAAACCCATTCATATAATTGTGGACAAAGAAACGGGAGACTATGAGGAGTTTACCGGGACAAAAAAATCCCTTGAAGAAGCATTGAGAGATTCCGGTATGGGAGAGCGCTTTCAAATTATTAACCGTTACAAGCCGACTGTAGAACATAATGTCTGGCTCAATGACGAACTTATGTATAGCGGCCCGGAGGCTTTTGGTCTTGACGATTTTCCCTATATTCCTATTTTTGCCTACTTTGATCCAGAGTATGACAGCATGAAGTGGAAACTCCAATCATATGTTCGCTGTATGCTCGACCCCCAGAAGGAAGTAAATAAACGCAGGAGCCAAATCACCGACATTACCGATAGCCAGATTAATTCCGGGTGGCAAGCGGAAGAAGGATCACAGGTTGACCCCGATGCTCTTTATGGTTCCGGCCAGGGTAAAGTACTCTGGCACAAAATTGGGAAACAACCAGCCCAAAAGATTGAAGCTACTAATGTTCCTGCCGGTCTATTCCAGGTAATCCAGATGATTGACAAAGACATTATGGAGATACCCGGTGGAAACTCAGAAATGTTTGGTGCGCCCGAACACGACAATATGGAGATTTCCGGGATTCTCTCCAAGCTCAGGACCGGCGCAGGATTAACCATCCTGCAACCGATTTTTGATAACCTTAGATTCGCAAAAAAGCTCTTGGGACAGAAGCTAGTCAAACTAATTCAGAAGAATTACTCACCGCAAAAGGTAAAGAAGATCATAAAAGAAGAACCGACGCCGGAATTCTACTCTAAAGACTTCGGGAAATACGATTGTGTCCCATGTGAGGGAATTCTTACCGACACCCAAAAACAGATGTACTTCACTCAGTTACTTTTTATGAAAAGGAGTTTTCCAGATTGCCCTATACCCTGGGATGTGATCCTTGAAGCCGCGCCAATGGAAAACAAGGACAAAGTTATTGAGCGTATTAAACAAGCAGAAGCCGCACAGCAGAAGACAGAACAAATGCAAATGGCAATGCAAATGTTAGAAATGAAACTCAGAAATGCTCAGCTGGGGACCGAAATTGCTACCGCTCAGGAGAAAATTGCAGAAAGCCAGAAAAACCGAGCCATTGCTCTGGATGAGCACATGCAGGGCGTTAAAAAGATGCAGCAGATGGATACGCAACAGTTGAAAGACCTGATGGGAATAATGCAGATGCTTGAAACATGGCTGGAACCGAAACTGGATAACGCGGTACCAAAAGAGCCGAATATAGCGACAGGAGGACAACCAGGGGGTATTCTTCCGTCAATTTTAAGTCAAGGCGGTAGCGCAGGTTCTCAAGCGGAAGAACCTGTTAAAATTATTTCGATGCCAAGCGCTACGGTATCTCAACGTAAAAGAATTAAGAGGACTAAACGATGACAGAACTTTTAGGACCTTTAAGGGATGAACTTTCCCTGGGTTTACAAGCTCTGCTGGGCCGGGTGATTGACAACAACCAGCAAAAGGAAAGCTATTATATTTTGGTAGTTATTTCAAGCCCGAAGGATAAGGTAATAAAAACGAGTTTGGTTTTACTAAATAAAAAGCCAAAGAAATTACTTAATACCCTTTGCTACTTTGTTGACAATAAGAACGGATTAATTAAAAGGATTTGGGCCTTGCCGATGGATATTGCGATCCCCGAAATGCTGTTGACCGGAGAAGGTGTTGAAGAAGCGTATAGAAGCGGCCAAGGGATGCCGATTTTTAATAAAGATTAAAAATGCCGTCCTTTTTCTTTGCCCAGAAGGAGAAATAAGATGCCAAGAGATTTTGAAGTCTGTGTGAAAAAAGGTGGAAAGGTAAAGCGTATTGCAGGCCCTAATGATCAGTTCGGGCTGAAGAAAGGCGAATATATGAACGTATGCTTTATCAACAATGAAATGTTTCGGGGAGAAAAACACAAAGCCGAAACTGAAAAGAAAAAATAAGCTTACTAATCTTTTCCTTGCGACACGGGCGCAAAAAAGGTGGTCGCCGCACCATCAGTCTAAGAGGAAAGGTATTTTTCAAGGAGAAAGGTTATGCCACAAGATGAAAAATTAAATGCGGGCGCGGAAGGCGATCTCGACGCCGGAGATCAGGATTTAGGAAACGGTGAAGGCGAAGGCTCCCAACCGGGAGGCGACACCAAAACCGTTCCTCTCGAAGCTTTGGAAGCGGAGAGAAAAAAGCGTCAGGATTTAGAGGAAAAAGTTAATCAGATGTCCGATACTCTCGAAGTTTATCGGGCGAACATGCAGCAGGCTCAGGTGCAGGCTCCACAGCAAAAGGTGGTGGCTAAAGCTCTGCTTGAAACTCTTAATGATGATGAAGTTGTCACCGCTAAGGAGTTAAAGCAGATCGTCGCAGAAGTTACACAAGGTTTCAACGCCAACGTGATGGGGCCGATGAGTGAGTTGCAAAT
>JALOAP010000395.1 GCA_023228745.1 Dehalococcoidia bacterium
AGAAACAGGAGTCCCTGGCGGTCGGCCGGGTGGTCGGCGGTGGCGCGAAGGTCGGCGACGCTGGCAAGGAAGAAGTAGAAGCCGGTGAGACCGAGCAGCAGCAGACCGGCCTTCATGGGCGAGGTGCGTCCATAGGATGGGACCATCAGGAGGCCCATGGCGAGCAGGAAGACGCCGGCAATCTTCTCCATGTCCCGCTGGCTGTCCTTCAGGAAGTAGGAGCCGAGGAGGCCGGCGCTCGTACCGAGCAAGATGAAGACAAAAGAGAGCCCGAGGACGAAGGCAACGGCGTGTGTGAAGGTGATGCGCCGGTTGGCCACGACCTTACCGCCTTCGATCGCCGAGCCGGAGAGATGCGTGATGTAGATCGGGACGAGCGGGAGGACGCAGGGCGAAACAAACGAGAGTACGCCCGCGGAGAAGGCGAGGATGGGGCCGCCCGGGCCCTTCAGGCTAAAGCTATCGCTGGTGAGCGGGCCGAGCCCGAAGGCGATGAGTGGCAACACCGCCAGTACGGCCAGCAACAAATAGACGGCGTTCCGGCTTGCCGATGGACGACGGAACGCTCCGGACTCGCTGGCCATGCGTGCGCACTCCTCCTTCTTTGCACCATGATACGGCGCGGAGATGGAACAGACCTTTGCTAGTCCTTACGGAACGGGTTCACGCCAGCGTCGCCCGGAAGGGGCGAGCCATCGAGCCCGAGGAGGCGCAGGCGGGCCTCGTCGTAGGCGGCCTTCGCACGGGCTTCGCGGTTGAGCAGGCCCTTCATCTGGTCGGGCCCGAGGGATTCACCCTCGAGGAACACGCGGTGCACGTGTTCCACCTGCTTTCTCCACCTTTCCCACGCTTCGCGGTACTCTTGGGCGGTCTCCTCGTCGACAAACGCCATGTGGCTCACCTGTAGGGCCCGTACCCTGTCGAATCCTGCGAGGGTACACCCGGGCCGGAAAAGCCACGAGCAGGGCGGCTGCCCTGCTCGTTATTGTCTGGTAGCGCATAGGGGATTCGAACCCCTGATCTCCGCCTTGAGAGGGCGGTGTCCTAGACCGCTAGACGAATGCGCCACACTCAGAGTCTAGCCCGCCGCGCGCGGACCGGGCAAGGAAAATACATGAAGCGCACTTCCCCCATCTGGATACTCTTGTTGCTCGCGAGCGTGCTCCTGTTGGCGAGCTGTTCGGACTCGAGTTCGGCCACGAACGCGCCGGACGAGACCGCCACGCCGGGTGAGAGCGCGTCGGCGACCAACGTGCCGCAGCCGCTCCCGGAGTCGCTGCAGCGAGTCCTCGACCGCGTCGCGGATGTGCGCGAACTCGACGCTCCGCCCGCGCTGAACGTGGAGTTCGTCCCCCGATCCCGCGTGACAGAGCTGCTCGATGAGCTGACCACCGACGGCGATCGCGAGTGGTTCGCGAAGCTCACGGACCTCTACCGGCTGCTTGGCCACCTGCCGAACGACCAGACCTACCTGGACGTATACCGCTCGTTCGGCGGCACCGCCGTCCTCGGACTGTATTCGCCGCCGCACGACACCCTGTGGGTGGTGCATAAGGACGGGGAGGCGCCGGACATGGACAGCCTCTCGAAGGCGTTGGAAGAGACGCTTGCCCACGAGTTCGTACACGCCGTGCAGGACTATCATTTCGACCTTGTCGCTGCGGACGACACCTTCGAGGAGAACCTGGATATCAGCCAGGTGTGGACCGCGATCATCGAGGGCGACGCGATGACGCACGAACAACTCTACTCCCAGCGCTACCTCGCCCTTCCCAGCGGCTCGGTCATCCTGGCGAGCGGCAGCGCGCAGATCCCGAACGTGCCGCCCTCCATCATCCGCGAGCTGTACTTCCCCTACACAACCGGCGCGGAGTGGGTGCGCAACGCACGACAGCAGCGGGGCACCGGGCAGATCGACGCGTGGCTCCAGCGTCCACCGGACGGAACTGCCTACATCCTGCATCCGGAGCTGCTCGATTCCGGTTTCGAGCCAGCCGCGGTCGAGCTCCCCGACCTCTCGTCCGCCCTGGGGAAGGGGTTTGAACGCACCTGGCAGAGCACGCTGGGCGAGTTCAACCTGCGCAACTACCTCCAGCTCTACGCGCGCGCCAGCGACGCGGTGAACGGCGCAGCGGGTTGGGCAGGCGACCGCTTCGATATCTATAAGAGCGGGGACGAGAAGAGCGGGGACGAGGTGGTCGCCACGTTCCGACTGCACTTCGGAAACGACGAAGAAGCCGCGGAGTTCGAAGCGATCTACCGCGACTTCCTCGACCGCACGCGTGCGGAGATTGTGGACGAAGATGGGGTCACGTTCGCGACGCTGCGCGACGGCGATGTCGTTGGGCTGGCCCCGCGCGAGGGAACGGACGTCCTGTTCAGTATCGCCTCGAACCAGGATCTCGCTTCCCGGGCGATAAATGGGTTACTTCGGGGATAACCCTGCTATCGTGTCGCGACACTGAGCGATAGGTTCGGCCGAATTGCAGAAAACGGGAGGACCCATGACATCTGCAGCGAAGACGAGGCTCGAGGTCATCCATGGCGAGATTCAGCCGCACTACCCGAGGACCGTGTACACCCCGGATGGCGCCGAGTTCCAGTTCCGGCTGATGGGCCGTGGGGACCGCGACGAAGTACTTGCCTTCGCCCGCGCCCTCCCGGAGGACGACCTCCTCTTCCTGCCGACGGACATCACCCAGGCGCCAGCTATCGACGAGTGGATAGCGAACATCGATGCCGGCCGCACCCTGACCCTGCTGGCTCGCGAAGGGGAGACGCTGGCGGGGTATGTGAGCATCGTCTTCGACGCGACGGAGTGGATGCGCCACCTGGGCGAAATCCAACTGCTCACGGGGCGGGACTTCCGTGGCCGTGGCCTCGGGCGTGTTCTCGCCCTGGAGGTCTACCGGCTGGCGCGTCAGCTCGGGTTGCGGCGGCTTTCGGCGCACATGTCGCTCGACCAGGCGGGCGCCCGCGCAACGTTCGAACGGCTCGGCTTCCGCGCCGAGGCGCTCCTGACCGACTGGGTGATGGACGCCGAGGGCGAAACGCGCGACCTGCTGATCATGGCGTACGACCTCCAGTCGGAGGACTAGCGGCGCTCGGCCACAGGTTCGTCCGGCCACCAGCGATAGCGCTCCAACTCGCAGCGATCGTCCGGGCCGAAGCGCACGCCTTCGCCTTCGAGTAGTGCGCGCTGGAGGTCCGCCTGCGCGCCGCGCCCTTTGAGGCTGATGGCGCCGCGGACGTTGATGACGCGCCACCACGGGACGTCGTTCGCCGCCGGCAGCGAATGGAGCGCGTAGCCCACCGCCCGCGCTGCTGCCGGCGCCCCGAGCAGCAGCGCGACATGCCCGTAGGTGATCACGCGGCCGGACGGCACCTGCCGCACCAACTCGTACACCCTGTCATAGAACGTTTCGCCGGCTTCCATGCGCGGTTCACTGTACCGGCCAGTGCGCCTTGGTGGCGTCCGGGCTCCCTGCACCAGATCGACCGCAGCTAGCAGGCTGCTGAAGAAGCGGCCTTGGGGCCGATCGACGTTGTCTCGGAGTCGTTCCAAGGCGCGGGGATGGTCGTTTTGGGTCCGAGAGCTCGGTCATGGTGCG
>JALOAP010000394.1 GCA_023228745.1 Dehalococcoidia bacterium
AATCATGGCGGACATCCGCGAAGGCGTCCGGTACCTCTGGTCCGACCGGCCTGTGCGAACGCTGCTCGTCCTCGGCCTTGTCCCGATGCTGCTTGCGATGCCCTTCCAGGCGCTTCTCGTGGTGTTCGCCGAGGATGTTTGGGAGGTGGGCGCGCGTGGCCTCGGAATCCTGCAGGCGGCCGCGGGGCTGGGCGGCCTCGTCGGGGCGTTGGTCGTCGCCCGCTACGGTGACGTGCGCCAGAAGATGCTGGTCATGCTGGTGTCGTTGCTCGGCTTCGCTGCGTCGCTTCTCTTCTTCTCGATGTCGCCGTACTTCCTGCTGGCGCTGGGGCTCGTGCTGGTTGCCGATGTCTTTGCCAGCGTATTCCAAACGTTGAACAACACGGTTATCCAGGTGCTCATTCCCGACGAGATGCGTGGCCGCGTGCTGAGCCTGATGATGATGTCGTTCGGGCTCACCCCCCTCGGGACGCTGCTTGTGAGCATCATCGCTGAGTGGGCGGGGGCGCCTATCGCCGTTGGGACGGCCTCGCTCCTTACCGCGCTCATCGGCATCCTGATCTTCGCCCTGAGCTCGTCGTTGCGGCGTGTGAATGAGCTGGCCGCGGAGGGCGAGCTCCGGCCGCTGGCCCGTGAGCGGGCTCCGCTGCCAGCGGACGTGTGATTAGCCCACCGGGCGAGCGGAGTGGCGCGCACCCCGTTAGGATCGCCCCACCGGCGCCGGGGCTCCTGGCGCCAGGACCTGACTCGGGAAGCGTTCCATGTCTACTACGAAACTCCTCATCGCCAACCGCGGCGAAGTGGCTATCCGTATTGCGCGCGCAGCCGCCGAGCTCGGCATTCGCTCGGTCGCGGTGTTCTCCGAAGACGACGCCCGGTCGTTACACACCCGCAGAGCAGATGAGTCGCGCGCGCTCCAGGGTCGGGGAGCCCGCGCCTACCTCGATGTCGAGCAGCTCATCGAGGTGGCGAAGGATGCTGGCTGTGATGCAATCCACCCCGGGTACGGCTTCCTCAGCGAGGATGCGTCGTTCGCGCGACACTGCATCGATGCGGGCCTCACCTTTGTAGGGCCGCTTCCCGAGACACTCGATCTACTGGGTGACAAGCTGCGCGCCCGCGCCCTGGCCGAAGAACTCGGCGTGCCCGTGCTCCCAGCCACCTCGCAGGCGACCACGGTCGAGGAGGCCCGCGCGTTCCTCGAATCGCTCCCCAAAGGCGGCGCGATGGTGATCAAGGCCGTCGCCGGCGGTGGTGGCCGCGGGATGCGGATTGTCCGTCCCGGCGACGACGTCGAGAGTGCTTACACACGCTGCCAGTCCGAGGCAGCCGCCGCATTCGGCAACGGCGACGTGTATGTCGAAGAGCTTTTGCCCCGGGCGCGCCACGTCGAAGTGCAGATCGTGGGCGATGGCAGCGGGGCAGTGAGTCACCTGTGGGAGCGGGAGTGCACCGTCCAGCGCCGGAACCAGAAGCTGGTCGAAGTGGCTCCCAGCCCGGGCCTGCCGCCGGATCTCCGGGCGGAGCTCACTACCGCTGCGGTCCGAATGGCCTCGCATGCCCGGTACAAGGGCCTCGGGACGTTTGAGTTCCTGGTGGACGAGACAAGCCCCGAGCCGCGCTTCGCCTTCATCGAGGCGAACGCGCGGCTCCAGGTGGAGCACACGGTGACCGAAGAGGTGACGGGCATCGACCTCGTACAGGCACAGTTGCGCATCGCTGGCGGCGCCACGCTCGCCGAGGTGGGCCTCACGCAGGTCGACGTCCCGGAACCCCGCGGGTTTGCCATCCAACTCCGCGTGAACCTGGAGACGATGGATGCCGAAGGCAACGCTCGGCCTTCAGGAGGCACGCTCACCGCCTTCGAACCACCAACCGCGCCGGGGCTGCGCGTCGATACCTACGGCTATGCCGGTTACACCACCAGCCCGAGCTTCGATTCGCTCCTTGCGAAGCTCATCACGCACGCTCCATCGGCACGCTTCGACGACGCGCTAAACCGCGCCTATCGCGCCCTCTGCGAATTCCGGGTCGATGGTGTTGCGACGAATATCCCGTTTCTCCAGGCGCTGCTTCAGCATCCCGATTTCCGCACGAACCGGCTCTACACCCGCTTCATCGAAGACCACATCGCTGAGCTGTCGCAGGCCGAGGGGGAGCACCGCCGCCTCTACTTCGAGTCGCCTGCTACGGCCGCGCCGGGTCTCGCCGGCGCCCGCATCGACGCAAATGACCCGCTGGCGGTGCTCCAGCACGGGAAGTCGGGCGACCATATCCCCACCCTTCCGGACCTGGCACTGGATGGCCCGGGCGGTGCGGTGCGTGCACCGCTCCAGGGCACCATCGTGAGCGTCGATGTCCGGGAGGGGGATCGCGTCCACCGGGGCCAGCAGCTCCTCGTGATGGAGGCGATGAAGATGGAGCACGTCATCGCCGCCGAGACGAGCGGCATCGTGCAGCGCGTGGCCGTGGCGGTCGGCGATGCCGTGTTCGCCGGTCATGTCCTTGCACTGGTCGAAGAGGCCGAAGTCGAGGCATCGGCCGGCGCTGACACGCAGGAAGTCGACCTGGACCACATCCGGCCCGACCTCGAGGAAGTGCATGCGCGGCACGCAATCGGGCTCGATGCGGCGCGGCCGGACGCCGTCGCTCGGCGCCGGAAGACAGGCCAGCGCACTACCCGCGAGAACATCGAAGATATGTGCGACCCGGGCACCTTTGTGGAGTACGGGCCGCTTGTCATCGCCGCGCAGCGCCGCCGGCGGCCGCTCGAGGAACTCATTGAGAAGACGCCCGCCGATGGCCTGGTCGCCGGGATCGGCTCCGTCAACGGCGACCTGTTCGATGAGACGCGGTCGCGGGCCATCCTGATGTCCTATGACTACACGGTGCTGGCAGGGACACAGGGCACCCAGAACCACCGCAAGAAGGACCGGATGTTCGAGCTCGCCGAAGAGTGGCGGCTTCCCATCGTGTTCTTCACTGAAGGCGGGGGTGGGCGCCCGGGCGATACCGACGGTATTGGCGTTGCCGGGCTCGACTGCCTCGCGTTCAACTACTTCGCGCGACTCAGCGGGCTGGTCCCGTTGGTCGGAATTAACTCCGGTCGCTGCTTTGCCGGGAACGCCGCACTGCTCGGCTGCTGCGATGTGGTCATCGCTACGAAGAACTCGAACATCGGCATGGGTGGTCCGGCCATGATCGAAGGCGGCGGCCTGGGCATCTTCCGGCCGGAGGAAGTCGGGCCGATGACCGTGCAGATGGCCAACGGTGTCGTCGACATCGCCGTTGAGGACGAAGCCGAAGCCGTGCAGGCGGCGAAGAAATACCTCTCCTACTTCCAGGGGCCAGTGGCCGACTGGTCCTGTGCGGACCAGCGCCTGCTGCGCACCGCGATCCCGGAAAACCGGCTACGCGTCTACGACGTACGGCGCGTCATCGAGACGCTTGCCGACAGCGGTTCGGTGCTCGAATTGCGGCGCCACTTCGGCCTCGGCATGGTGACCGCTTTTGCGCGCATCGAAGGGCGGCCGATAGGGATCGTTGCGAACAACCCCACACACCTCGCCGGGGCAATCGATAGCGATGCCGCCGACAAGGCCGCGCGCTTC
>JALOAP010000397.1 GCA_023228745.1 Dehalococcoidia bacterium
CCCCTTGTTGGTCTCCTCGTTGATCTTCATGAGGTCGGGCGCGGTGAACTCGATACACTCGTCAATGGCGGCCTCAAAGGGCTGTCTGATCAGCTTTAACTGGTCGAGCCGCTTAAGGATGTCCTGCGCGAGATCTTCGTCTGTGCGCCTGGTGTCTGCCACTTACACCCCTCCAAGGGTCTGCTTGAGCGTCGGGGCAATCGACGTGTCACCCTTTGCCCCGGTGACAATCGTTGAAAGTACGCCCTTCGCCTTGCGCCGCCGTGCCGCCTCTTTTGCCGCCGCATTTTCGCCGGCTGTCTCTGCCGCCGCCTGTGCCTCTGCGGGTGACGCCACTTTTGCCGTCTGTATCGCCGATGGTGCCTGAAAGATGATCGGTTCAGGCTCCGGTGTCGAACCGAACAGCAATTCCGTTATTGGGCTGAGTATTCCGCCGCCGCCTCCCACTATTGCCTCCTTAGCCCGAAACGCAGGGCATCGTACTTGTCTTCGATGGTGACATTGACCATGCCGAAGGGTGTTCTCATACTCTCCGGTATCATGTGCTCAATCCCCGGCGCGAACGTGCAGCACAGGGCATCGCCGAGGTCGGGGGAGAACTTCAGCCGCTCCTTCATCTCGTCCTTGCTCTCGATGGCGATCTTGCCGAGGGGCGTGTACGTGTAGTGGATGTCCTGAATGTCGGCGCACAGCGCGTCACGCTCGCCCTGATCGATGGTCTGGGAGATGGAACAGGTGAGACTCTGGAACCACTCGCGGGCCTTCCACCACAGTTCGTCCCTGAGACGCACAAACCTTTCAGGGGCATATGCGGGCGACTCGGACACATTGACCGCGATACAGGGCACGCCCGCATTGTTAACCATGTCGAATATCCCCGCGCCGAGTCCGATAGCGTCTATCGCCACCACGTCATAGAGCTTTGAGCGGTAGCGGTCGATCAGCCTGCCAGCTACCTGAACCGTGTCTAGGTTGCGCCACGACTCGATGTGGGATATCTCGGCGGATTGCCGGACAACGAACCCTGTCCGGTCGTTGCCGTACCTTGCGGGGTCACACCCTGCATATCTCGGCATCCGGTGACAGTCGATGACGCGCGTGCTTGCGGACTGAATCCACTCGAAGGGGATAACGATGTCCTCGTTTGACGCGAGGAACGAGCAGTAGAACTCCTGCTGTATCATGTCCTCTGACATCCCCGCGTCGCGCTCAGACTGGATGTCTGCCCTGCCTATCGCCTGCGTATCGTCCACGGTGAGGAGCTGACAGAACCAGTCCGGGTTCCTCAGCGCGTCCTGATAGAGCTGGAACCCGTGGTTGCGTCCACGCGGGGTGTAGATGAACACGGCCCATCCGCCGTTCTCCGCGAGAATCGGCCTGAAATAGTCCCACGCCTTCGGGTAGTTGTCGGATACCGCCCACTCGGACATTACCAGACCGACAGGGTTCGCGCCCACGACGGCATCGTAGTTGTCCGCGCCGATCGCCTGCCAGATCGAACCATTGACGAGCTGAATCTTCATCTCGGCCTGATTGGTCTTTGCACGGACCGCCTCGGGGATGTGGTCCATCATGCGGAACCCGTCCTTGTCTATCGCGTCCCACAGAACCTTGCGGGCCTGATTGTAGGTAGGCAGGCAGTGATAGTACGTGCCGACGCGCTGAAACGCCCGCTTGGTGGTGAAGTTGACCGCCGTCTTGTCCTTGCCACCCCTGCGGTGGACAACCCAGCAGGCACGCTTCTTGCCGGAATCCATCGCCTGTAGGAACGGCACCTGGTACGAGCGCGGGGTGAACTTGTACGGGATAGTCACGTCAACCATGCGCGTCACCCTTGCCGTAATCAACGACGTGGACCGTTACGTTGTGGTCGGCCTCGATCTTCTCAGCAGGAAAATCGTTTCTCAGTTTCAGCAGGAGGTTGATCGCGGCGAGCTTGTCGTACAGTTCGTACTCAATACGGCTGTCCTTCCATATTTTCTCTCCGTCGGCGGACTCGGTGATGCGGGTGTGTTCCTTGATCTTCTTGATAGCTTTGCGCTTTGCGGGTTTGATTGATGCGGTAGGGATTGCGGTAAGGGAGCCGTCGTCGGATACGTCTACATAATCGGCAATGTCGGAAAAGGCTATCGCCGCGAGTTCCTTGATGAGCCGGGGGAACTTCGCGCCTGCTTTCTCCATTTCGGCAAGACGTTTTGCAACTATGGACTCTGCAACTGCCTCACCGACTGCCTTGGATTGAACCGTCATGCTGATAGTGTATCGAAATGATACACTTTAGGGGAAGCCCTAGACGTAGCCTAGCTGTGACACAATCTTAACCCGCGACTATTGACCGATCCCCTCATTCGCGGGCATAATCTCTTTACTCTCTCCCTTTGGATACTGCTTTGGGACACGTTGCCTGTCAGTACGTGCAATCCACTCCTTAACCTCACATCCGATGATATACGGCCTTCCGGTGATGTCCCTGTGAAACAGTTCTTCCATTCCGTGGTTCCTGCGCCACCTGAGTATCTTGTTCCACGCGGTCTTGGTCGTCGGGCTCAAGTCGAGCGGCTTACGTAGAAACTCAATGATGTCTTTCCGTCCCACTATGAAGTCATCCATTATTTGCATTCCTCCACTCTGTTTTCCCTGATCATGGGCTCTCTTCCTTCGTTACAACAACCGGTATGAGTTCATCGTCTACCAATTTATACACGGCCCATCTTGTGGCTATATACAATTCATCACGAAACACCGTAATTCCAACAACGGGTTCGTTTACTCTGCACACGACTTTTATTAATGCTTCACCCATCTCTTCCTCCACCACTCCCTGACCACGCTCACGATCACCCACAGCCCTCCAACGCCCAGGCAGAACAGGCCCGCCTCGATACACGCCCTCAGCATGGCAAGATCATCGTCCATCATCTCCCCCACCATGTACACCCCGTATTGACCGGCATCATCCACGCTATTACGGCAAGGCAGCCGATGACCATGCCTATCCAGAATAAGATTAAGGTCCGGTCACTCATGCTGACAGCTCCTTGTGCAGGATATACGCGGCCTGCTGGTTCACGTCCCGGAATGAGGCCTTGGCCTGTGTGGTCAGCCTGTCGAATAGACCAGAGTCAACGACAACCACAACCGTTCTTTGTTCTGAGGCCTCAGTCAATTCCTGCGCCATCCTCTCAGCCAACACTTCCGGTTTCACCCTGACTCGGACATCCGTCATCTCAATATTTCCCCCCTTGTGGTTCTTAAGTCCACCCGTGTACGGATGCCCGTTGACTTCCTTGTAATGCCGGTAACAGTAACCGCCTGCCAATATCTGTTTGTCACAGCCATCAAACCTGCATTTGCCTTTTTTTCCCACATTTTCCTCCTTCTTGACGATTTCAAGCACTTCTTTTCTGATAACTTTCGCCGGGTTCTCCCGTTCCTCGAACTTTTCCCGGCCGCATTTCAGACACCGCCGGCGGATAGTCCAGCCGTGCCTGCTGACCCATTCCCTCGTTGTGGCGATCATACCGCTACCGCAATGGATGCAGATTAGCACTTTTTCTCTCCTTCCACATGGGGCAAATCCCGTCCACGGTCACAACCCACTC
>JALOAP010000398.1 GCA_023228745.1 Dehalococcoidia bacterium
ATGCACCCGCACCACCTGGTCGAGGGCGTAGCGGCGGACCAGGTTTTCGAGCAGGTCGGCGTGAGCGGGGTCGGCTTCGACCGCATCGAGACGGCCGGTGCGCCCGAAGGCGGCAGCGATATGGAGTGTACCTTCACCGAGACCGGCGCCGAGTTCGAGCACATAGGAAGAGTGCGTAGCGCGCGTTAGGACTTCGAGTTCGCGGAGGTCCGCGGGCGAGAGTGGCTCAAGCTGGCAGCCGTGGGCAGCAACGTGGGCAACGACCTCGTCGTGGATCGGCTCGAAGCGACCGGGGCGGCGGGCCGTCAGCGCGGTAGCGGCATCGTAGGGCATGGTCACGGCGCCATTGTACCGAGCAGCGCTGGCAGCGGCTCAGAGCACCAGGTCGGCGACGAGTGCGAAGTGATCGCTGGGGTAGAGCGTGGGGTCGCCGGGAGCAGGCTTGTTGGCGCCGATGCTGGCGCCTTCGACGCGAATGTCGCCGTGGACCCAGATGTAGTCGAGGCAGGCCGGGTCGCCGTCGGTGTCCATAGTGGGCGCCTTGATGCCAGAGGGCCATGTGAGCGCTGGCTCTTCGCCGTTGGCTTCGAAGGAGGCGGATCGGTAGCCAGCGGTGCGCATATCGGCGTAGGCGGGTTCGTGCGGAGGTGCATTGAAGTCACCGGCAATGACGATCGCGGAGGCGCGCGGCGCGGCCGCCATCCACTCTCGGAGGGCCGCGGCCTGCTCCGCGCGGACCGCGGGGCGGTCGACGACGTGGTAGAGGTGGACGTTCACGAACCAGAGGGTGCGCTGGCCCGGGAGGGCAACGAGCACGCGCTGGGCGGGGCGGCCGTGCGAAAGCGGCAGGGTTTCGTGGGCAAGCACCTGCCCGATGCCGGCGAGGACAGCGATACCGTAATCCGGGTGGCGTTCGTAACGCGCATCAAAGCTGAGCAGGCGATGTTCCGGCGCAGCGGCCGCGAGAAGGTCGTCCTGGCGGTCGCCCTCGAGGCGCACTTCCTGGAGCCCGACGAGGTCGGCGGAGAGACCAGCAAAAGCCGAGACGAGCAGTGGCTTGCGCTCGGGATAACGGTCCACGTCGTTGCGGATGTTGAAGGAGGCGACGCGGAAGCCGTAGTCAGGCGCTGGCATCGGCGTCCTTGCGCTTTGCGCCGAGCCGTTCGAGGACGTTGATGTAGACGTTGAGGTCCTGCGCCCCCGTGAGCACGAAACGATCGTCGAAGATCATGAGCGGCGTGCTCGTTGCGCCCTGCTGGCGCGCGATGGCAGTCGCCTGGTCGACGAGCGCGGCGTAACGGCCGAGCTCCACCTCGGCGAGCCACTCCTCACGATCGAGCCCGACTTCGTCGGCGATATCGGCGAGGACGGCGGTGTTGCCGATATCGCGGGCCTCGGTGAAGTAGGCGCGGAAGAGTGCCTCGTGGGCGGCATCGAAGTGTCCGCGGTCACGGGCGAACTCGGCGAATTCGAGCGCGCGGTGGGAGTTGGCCACGATCCGGTTCGACGCAAGTTCGATTCCGGCCTCCCGGGCGTAGTTTTTGAGATGCTCGCGGTACTCTTCGCTGCGGCGGCTGGGGGCGATGATCTCGTCCACATGCCGTCCCTCCAGTGGCGTCTCGGGGTGGAGTTCGAAGGGCCACCAGGTGACCGAGACATCGAACAGCTCCTGGAACTGCGCCACCCGCCGGGCGGCGATATAGCACCAGGGTCAGACGTAGTCGCTGATGACGATGACCTTCATGGGTTCGGACATAGGGCCATTGTCGATTGGCGGCAGCGGGTTGTCGATCCGCGTCAGAGGTCTGCCTTGCGCAGAGCCTCGACGATGCGGGTGCCGGCCTCGGGTGAGGGGTCCATTTCGAAGGTCATGATCGCGAGGCCGTCGACGATATCGCTCTTCGCGAGGGCGGCGATGAGCTCGTCGAAAGCGGCCCAGGCCTCCTCCGGGCCGGCTTCGATCCGCGAACGAAGACTGGTTGGGAGCGCGAGTTTCAGGCGGGATTCGATGCGGTCCGCGGCATCCAACTCGAGCAGGGGCATCGCCATGGCAACGATGGCGGTCCCGGGGTGGCGTTCGCGCAGCGCTTCGCCATAGGGGCGGAGCGCCTCCAGGTCGAAGACGGGCTGGGTCTGGACGTAGCTGGCGCCTGCCTCAAGCTTGGGGAAGAGGTTGCGCAGCACTGCGGCCCGGTCTGCAACGTACTGGTTCAGGGTGGCGCCGATGGCAGCGCCCGGGATGTGCTCCCGGGCGAGGGCGACCGTTTCGCGGATGGTGGGCGCCCCCGGGGCATCTGCCGCGCGGTGGTCGCCGCGGATAACGAGGAGCTGGCGGACCCCACCGGCAGCAGCGCGCTTGAGGTCTGCCACGATTTCGTCGCGACCGCGCCCGCGCGTGACGAGGTGCCAGACGGGATGGAGTCCCGCGGCGATGAGTTCGATGGATGCTTCAAGCGAGGTCTGGCGGTTGGGGCGCTGGATAACGTTGATCGCGCAGGCGGCGTCACCCAGCAGGCGGGCCCGCCGGAGCAGCACCCTGGGCAAAGGTGCCTGGGGCGGTGTGATCTCCAGGGCCACGGGGAACGTCCCAGCGGCGAGGCGTTCGGGGAAGCTCATGGCGTCAGCGTGGCGGGAAGGCGCGGGCTGTGTCCAGCGGAGCGTCGAAAGACACGAGGCACGAGGCATGCGGCATCCGAACCGGCGTCCCGGGCTGCGTCACGACGCCGTCCTCACGCAGGCCTCCTCTCCCGCCCGGGGCGAGAGAGGAGGCCGTAGCTGGGAGGTTCGAGCGGTCTTCGGGCCGCTGGAGGACCATCGCCGCACCGGCGGCCTGCACTGCATGGACCGCAGGGCTAGCCGAAGTTCCCGCGAGCGCCGCGGAGCCGCGGGTCGAGGAGGTCGCGGAGCGCATCGCCCAGCATGTTGAAGCTGAAGACGGCAAGGGCGATAGCAACGCCCGGCCAGACAACCTGGACCGGCTGGGTGCTGGCGTTGTTTGCCGCGAGCTGCAGCATCTGTCCCCAGGAGGGATGGCGCGGGTCGGTATCGCCAAGGCCAAGGTAGCTCAGCGCGGCCTCGGTGATGATGATCCCGCCGAGCGCAATCGTGGCCTGGACCATGAGCGGGCCGAAGATGTTCGGCACGATGTGTCGCAGCATGATGCGCAGGTGGCTGGCCCCGAGCACCGTCGCGGCCTCCAGGTACTGGGCAGAGCGGACACCGATGACGGCCGCGCGGATGACGCGGGAACCGGAGGCGCCACCGAGAATCCCGAGGATGAGGAGCAGCTTCGTGTTCGTAATCCCCGGGTTATCGAAGGGCAACCCACCATCGATGTCCCAGCCGCCGATAAGGGTCGGGAGGGAGACGAGGATGACGAGCGGCGGCAGTGCCATGACCGCATCGACGACGCGCTGGAGGACTGTGTCGACCGTGCCCCCGAAGTAGGCGGTGGAGACACCGATTAGGAGCGCAATCATCGAGCTAACGAGGACGGCGCCAAGGCCGACGTACATCGCGACGCGGGCGCCCCAAACGATCCGGCTGTAGATATCGCGGCCGAGCTGGTCGGTGCCGAAGGGAACGGAGATGTCGC
>JALOAP010000399.1 GCA_023228745.1 Dehalococcoidia bacterium
GGGTGTACGAGCGGCGGTTCCAAGAGCTGGTGGATACCCTGGAGGCGTGCGGGTGCGTCACGTCCAGCCACCCGCGGACACGGCTACGCATGGTACTGAGCGCGGGGAGCGAGTTAGGACGCTGGTTCCGGCCCGGCGGGCCCCTCGACGAACAGCAGGTAGCAGAGATCTACTCCGAGCTTGGGCTGGCCGCCCTTGCACCCAGCCGGCACGAGCAGCAGCCCGCTCCCGTGTGAGTGACAGCTTCATTCCCTTTTCGCACACGCGCGACTCCGCACCTCCCCTGCGACCTACGATCGTTGGCGCAGCACGACACGGAGGCGCCAAATGGGGGACCAACTCGGGCGATGGCTTCTGCCCGGCATGGGGCCACTGTTGGCCCTGGCACTGGCCGGGGGCATCGCCTGCGGCGATGCCGACGATGGTGCCATTGGAACGATCGAATTTCGAACGCCAACACCAGGAGCCGAGGCGACCACGCCGGCAGGATCACCGAATGGCGAAGCCACCGGACCAGTCCTTGAGATCGAGACCACTGAGGACGACCCGCTGGCGTTTAGCGAGGACGAGCTGAGGGCGCCGGCCGCGACAGAGATCACGGTGGAATACACAAACAACTCGCCTATCCCGCACAACATCCATTTCTTCGAAGGCAGTAACGCCAGGGCGCCGAGCATTGCGATGACGGATATCGCAACCGGCCCGAATGCCATCGAAAGAGTGACATTCACGACGCCTGACACGCCGGGGAGCTACTTCTTCCACTGCGACGTTCACCCGGTGCAGATGCAGGGCGACCTGGTCGTGGAATAGCGCCGTATCGGCAGCGGATGCGGGGTATGATTCCCGGGTGGCACGTACCCAACCCTTTGTTCGCCACGCTGCCCGCGTCATCCTGCTCGACCCGGACGATCGCGTGCTGCTCTTCGCGGCGAACCTGCCCTCGAACAGCAGTCGTACCCGCCCGCGGAGCGTCTGGATCACGCCGGGTGGCGGGCTGAATCCGGGTGAGACACACGAGGAAGCTGTAGTTCGCGAGCTCTGGGAAGAGACAGGGCTGCGAGGGGTCGAGATTGGCCCATGCGTCTGGACCCGCAGCCACATCTTTGAGTGGAGTGGGCGGCTCATCGACCAGCGCGAGCGGTACTTCGTCGCACGGTGCCAGCAATTCGTCCCCGATGACCGCAACTGGGAGGCGGAGGAGGTGGCGTTCCTCACGGCACATCGCTGGTGGGCCATCGACGAGATCGAAACGGCCCGGGATGTGTTCGTGCCAGGGAATATGGGGGCAGCACTGCGCGAGCTACTCCGTGGCTTCCCGGCGGAGCCCATCGCGATGGGCATCTGATGTGACGGGAACGACCGAACTGAAGGCAAGGCTGACGGGACTCGCGGCCGAACAGGGCTTTCCTCTAGTTCGATTCGCACCAGCGGCGCCGCTGCTGGGGGCACGCGCCGCTGCCCAAGCCGGGCTCGAAGCCGGGCACTTCGCGGAGATGGGCTGGATGACCGAAGAGTGGGTCCACCGGGCTACCGATCCCGGTCGCTTCCTGGCCGGGGCGCGGACGGTGATGATGGTGGCACTTCCCTACGGCGCGACTACGCCAGAACCGGCTGATGGGCAGGCTCGCGGACGCATCGCACGGTATGCCCGCGGGCGAGACTACCACCGGGTATTCGAGAAGAAGCTGCGGCGAGTGGCGAAAGCGATCCGCGAGGAGCTTGGAGGAGCGGCGCGGGCGACCGTGGATTATGGGCCGCTGCTCGAACGGCCGCTGGCGGCACTCTCTGGCATGGGCTGGCAGGGGAAGTCCACCATGCTGCTGGTACCCGGGGTCGGCCCGTGGGTGCTGCTCGGTGCAGTGGCGACGGATATCGAGGTCGAGCCGGATGCGGCGCTGCAAAAGAGCTGCGGGAGCTGTACGCGCTGCATCGTGGCCTGTCCAACCGGTGCAATTTCGCCCGAAGGCGGGGTTGTCGACGCACGCCGCTGCATTAGCTATCACACGATCGAGAACCGCGGCGCTATCCCGCGCGATCTGCGCTCGCGCTTCGGCAACTGGATATTCGGCTGCGATGACTGCCTCATCTCCTGTCCGGTGGGGCGCGGCGACGAGCCGTCGTACCCCGACTTCCTGCCGCGCTCGCCGGACGATGCCACACCGGCGCTGTCCCCGCTCCTGGCGCTCGACGAAGCCACCTTTCGTGCCACCTACAGCGGGCGGCCGATCATGCGGGCAAAGCGGGACGGGTTGGTCCGAAATGCGTGTATCGCGATCGGGAACGTCGGCGGTCCCGCCGAGCTGGAACCGTTGATCGGAGCGCTCGACGATCGATCCCCACTGGTCCGGGGACACGCCGCGTGGGCAGTGGGGAGGATGTGCGAGCGGGGCGCGCTCGAAGCGAACGAAGTGACCCGGGCGGAGGCAGCGCTCGAAGTTCGGCAGGGAATTGAGGCAGACGCCGAAGTGTGCGAGGAACTCGATCAGGCCATCCGAGTCATCCAGGCAAGCAGGTAATGCGCGGGTAAGGCAGACCCGGGTGTTTAGGCGATCGTCATGCAGGGCGCGGTAGTGTTGGCCCCATGCAAGTTGGCGAAGCGGTTCTCCTTGACGGGCGCTATCGCCTCGAACGTGTGCTGGGAAGCGGCGGCACCTCGGAGGTCTGGCTGGCACGCGATGTGGTGGCCAACGTCCCGGTTGCGATCAAGCGGGTGTTGCCCGGCGCGGGCGGAGAGGCGCGCGACGCACTCCGCCGCGAGGCGCAGATAGGGCGCCGGCTCCACCACGTGAACATCGTGCAGGTGCTCGAGAGCGGCGAGGCGCGGGGCCTCCCCTACCTCGTGACCGAATACGTGGAGGGCCCATCGCTGCGGGAGCTGCTTGGCTGGCGTGGCGGCCTCCCGGAGGCGGACGTCGTGGACATTGGGCGCGCGGTCGCCTCGGCGCTGGCGCACGCCCATCGCCGAGGGATCCTCCACAACGACCTGAAACCGGAGAACATCCTGCTCGGGCCCACTGGTCCGAAAGTCGCGGACTTCGGCGCCGCATCGAGCCTGACGCAGACGGTGGGGCCACAGCGGGCGCAAGAGCTCATGGGCACCATCGCCTATCTCGCACCGGAGGTGCTGCAGGGCGAGGAACCGTCGATCCGGTCGGACCTCTATGCCCTGGGGCTGACGCTCTACGAGGCGGCCGCGGGGAGACTGCCGTTCCCGGGTGCAACCCCGGCGGCAATCGCCGGACAACGGCTGGCACAGCCACCGCCTCCCGTTCGCGTGCTCGTGCCATCGGCCTCGTACGAACTGGAGGCGACACTCGCGCGGGCGCTGCAGCTCAACCCTTCCGCCCGTTTCGCCAGTGCGGCGGAGCTGGCGGCATGGCTGGCTGCAGCACCGATGGTGGGCCACGCGACTGTCGTGATACGGAGGCGGACGCCGGGTCCGCCGGTAGCTGCTGTGCGGACCGGGGGAGGATCACGCAGGGGACGGATCGTCGCCGGGTCTGGGGTCGTAGGGCTGCTCTTCGCGGGAGGTGCGCTGGCACTTGGGCTTTGGAGTGGGGACAAGGGTGTCGACGATCCGGGACGTGACT
>JALOAP010000007.1 GCA_023228745.1 Dehalococcoidia bacterium
CTCGAATCATCGGGAATGCGCCGCTACATCCAGGAACTGCAGCCAACGAACATTGCCGACCTCTGCGCCATGGTCGCGCTCTACCGCCCGGGCCCGATGCAGCACATCCCCCGCTTCATTGATGGCAAGCACGGCCGTATCGAGGTCACTTACCCGCACCCCAAGCTCGCCGACATCCTCGACGAAACCTACGGCGTCATCGTCTACCAGGACCAGGTGCTGCTCATCGCGCGGAAGTTCGCGGGCTACTCGCTCGGCCAGGCCGACATCATGCGGAAGGCGATGGGCAAGAAGAGCGCCGAGATCATGGCCGAAGAGAAGGGCCACTTCGTCGCCGGCGCCCAGGAAAACGGCTACACGAAGGAAGAGGCTGAAGCGGTCTTCGAACTCATTGAGCCCTTCGCCGGCTACGCATTCAACAAGGCCCACAGTTGGTCCTACGGCAACATCGCCTACCAAACGGCCTGGCTGAAGGCGAACTACCCGGTCCAGTACATGTGCGCCGTGCTCCAGCTCACGCGGAGCGCACCCGACCCGCACGAGCGCATCGCCGCGGCGGTCGCCGAGTGCACGAAGCTTGGCATCGAAGTGCTCCCGCCGGACATCAACAAGAGTGCCGAGCAGTTCAGCGTCGAGCGTCGCGAAGACGACACCCTCGCCATCCGCTTCGGCCTCGGCGTCGTGAAGAATGTGGGTGCGGGCGCCGCCGAAGGCATTATCGAACCGCGCGAGACGGGCGGCGAATACCGCGACATCGAGGACTTTTGCAAGCGCGCGGACCTCGCCGCCGCGAACAGCCGCGCGGTCGAGTCGCTGATCAAAGCTGGTGCGTTCGACCTCATCCCGCCGTATGGCCGCGCCACGCTGGCCTTCAACATCGAACGCCTGATGCACATCGCGCGACAGGAACGCGAGCTGCGCGAAAGCGGCCAGGCGACGATGTTCGACCTCTTCGGTAGCCAGGTGGACACCCCCATGCCGGCCCTGGAGCTGGAAACGGTCCAGGACCGCCGTGAGGAGCTGCTGGGCTGGGAGAAGGAGCTTCTTGGGGTCTACCTCTCGGAGCACCCGTTCCGCTCGGCAGCGCAGGACCTGGCGCGCTACACGAGCCACCAGCTTGCGGATCTCTCGCTCGAACTGGTGGGCCAGGCAGTCACGGTGGCCGGCATGATTCGCCGCATCCAGGCCCGCACCACGCGCGATGGGCGGAAGTTCTACATCGCCGACATCGAGGACCTCTCAGGGGCGGTCGAGATCACCGTCTGGAACGACACCATCGAGCTCACGGGCGAGCAGATCTGGGCCGAGGGCCAGGTCCTGCTGCTCTCGCTCGACTGCCGCGAACGGGGCGACCGCCTCGCCCTGAGCGTCCGTAAGGCCGCGCCCTACGACCACGCGGAGGGCACCATCGTGGGCTTCGCCGCCGAACAGTGGCAGGTGGAACAGCCCCGGCCGCGCCGGGAGCGGCCGCAGCAGCCCGCTGGTGGAGGTGGCGCACGGCCGGGGCCATCCGCGAGCCGCGGGGGCCCGCCGAATGGGCATCGCCCGGCTCCCGCAGCGTCGACGAATGGCGCCACTACCGAAGCCTCGGGCCCGGGGGTGCAGTCTCCGGTCAGCGGCGAAACCGCGCGGCTCGTGGTCACCATCTACGAGACCAGCGACGTCGCCGCCGACGAGGCGCTGCTGAAAGCCGTGGTGGGCCTCCTCAAGGACAACCCGGGGAACGACGAGGTACGCCTCGTCGTCCACGACGGCGAAGGGAACGACATCGAGTTCGACCTGCCCCGCGCTGCCGCCAGCGAGGACCTTGCCCGCAGCCTCCGCGCCCTCCTCCGCCAGAACGGCAACGTGCGCCTCACGGGCCAGCGCGTGGTGGCCGCCTGAGTCCTAGCTCACTGCCTCCGCTTCGCCGACGACCTCGTCCCAGCTCCGCTCCGACCAGCGTATCGGACGGAAGCGCAGCGGCGGCGCCTGTTCGAACTGCGGCTGTGCGGGACGCAGGGCCGGCGGCGGCGCTGCCGGGATGGGCAGCGGCACTGGCGGCAGCGGGCCACCCGTCGCGCCTTCTTCGAATGCCAGCGCTGCACCTCGTTCATCGCGCACCCAACCGTCCTGGAAGTGCGCCAGGAATCGCCCCTTGGGCGAGAAAATCGCGCGGTTGTGGACGAGCCCCACGGCGCGTCCGTCAAGGTCGTACACCACATCACGCAGCCGCCAGGCCACCGTCCGCCCGGCGCGATCAAACATCGCTTCCACGTTGTGCTCCATGCCTTTGCGACGTTGTCCGTCGCTCACACGCGATCTACCTACCGAGTCGCGCGCATCCCGTCAAGATTGGCGGAGGTTGGCTTCGATGACCTGCAGCCCGAACTCAATGCCGAGCGGGATTGCATCTTCGTCGATCATGAACCCCGGGTCGTGGTGGCGCCCGGCGATGCCCTTCGCTTCGTTCCGCGCGCCGAGCCAGAGGTAGCAGCCGGGGCGCTCCTCCAGGAACACGCTCATGTCGTCCGCGCCCATGCTCGGCGTAGCGTGGATGTTCCCCACGCCGAAGAACTTCGCCGCTTCTTCGACCACGAGCGCGGTCACCCGGTCGTCGTTCACCAGCGCGGGGCAGCTTGTGCTGTGCTGGAGGGTGTAGCCCGCGCCGAAGGCCGCGCACACGCCGGCGGCAACCTCCTCCATGCGCGAAATCATGACCTCTTGCACCAGTGGGTTGTAGGTCCGGATGGTGCCGGTCATCGTTGCGGATTCGGCGATGACGTTGCCGCGGAATCCGGCCTGGACCTTCCCCACGGTCAGCACCGCCGTCTCCGAAGGAGGCACCGAGCGGCTCACGATCGACTGCAGCGCCGTGATCACGTGCGCCGCGACCAGGACGGCGTCGACCGCCTGCTGCGGTGCGGCAGCGTGGCCCCCGCGCCCCTGGATGACCAGGCGGAAGGCAGTCGGCGCCGCGAAGAAGGGCCCCGGCGCAACATTGATGGCCCCGAGCGGGACATCCGCGCTGACGTGCAGGCCGAGCACGCTGCTGACCCGTGGCTCCTCGAGCACACCTTCCTTGACGCAGAGCTGTGCCGCGCCAGCGTGCTCCTCGGCCGGCTGGAACAACAGCCGCACGCTGCCGTGCAGCTTCTCCCGCTTCGCTGCGAGCAGTTCTGCCAGGGCGAGTGCAACGGCGGTGTGCGCATCGTGCCCGCAGGCGTGCATCACGCCTTCGTTCTTCGATGCGAACGGGAGCCCGCTTCGTTCGGGGATCGGCAGGGCGTCGATATCCGCCCGCCACATGACGCACGGCCCCGGCTTGCCGCCAGCCACGAGTGCCGTCGCGCCAGTCCGCGCGATGGGACGCAGGTCGGCGAGCTCCAGGCTGCGCAGGTGGTCGAGGATGGCCTGCTGGGTGCGCTCTTCGCGCCACGAAAGCTCAGGGTTCGCGTGAAAGTACCGCCGCCACTCGATGGCTCGCGGCGCGATGGCGCGCACCGCGTCCCGGACCTTCGGCGCCATGTATCCCGCGGTCATGGGCGGAACTGTACCGGAGCCGCAACAATCCTGGCGAATCTGCGGAAGGTCCCCCGGGTGTGCGGCCTGCTACATCTCCGGTTCGGGGGCACGCGTGGGGTCGGTCGCCTCTACCCAGAAGTAGGCGAACACGAGGTAAACGAGCAACACCGCCCCGACAACGCCGCCCGCGACGCTGAAGAAGTCGCGCAGGTTGTCCTGCCCTTCCGTGTAGGTGGCGCGCCACAGGTTCATACCAACGAACGCGAGCGCGAGGAGGGCGAGCAGGAGTGCGGGGACTGCCCACTGCCACTTCTGGCGCCACAACAGGTAGCCGAGCGTCACGCCCGAAAATGCCGAAAGCGAGACGTTGATGATGAGGCCGAGGTTGCGGACGTTGTCCCAGCCGGCCCACGTCTGGAACGCGAGCGCGGCGAACCCAACCGAGAGCCCGCCCCCAAGGATGACCGCCAGTTGCTCCGCCTTTAGCCGCGTGCGCGACTCGGGCGGCTCCGGCCGCTGCGACTGGTCGTGCAGCCAGTCTTCTCTCTTCGGCTCAACCGGTGCTGGTGCGGAAAAATCAACCATTCTCACGGCTCCCGTCGTCTGGGCAGTCGTCGACGATTCTGTCGCGTCCCCCGCCGTCGGGCAAGTTCCGGTAGAGTCTGCGCGTGAGTACTCGTGATCTCCTGCGCGACCAGTATGGTGTCCTTCCGCCTGAGTTCGCCTCTGCGTCCTTCCTCGATCTGCGCGAAGAGCTCGAACGCTTGCGCGACTCGCCGGCGCGGCTCGTTGTCTTCGAGCTCGAGGGCGAGGGCGCGGCCCAACGGTGGGATGCCGAACAGCTCCTCTGGCTCGAACGCTACCCGCTGCCGGCCGTCGCCGTGCTGCGGGGCGAAGTCAGCGGCCATGCGCTCGACCTGGCGCTTGCCTGCGACATCCGCGTCGCCGCAGACGATGCGACGCTGCGCCTGCGGACCATCGGCACACGCCGGATGATGCTGCTCCTCGGGCTCGACCGTTCGGTGGAGGTGTTGCGCCGCCGGGGCCAGCTCGACGCGGAGACAGCGTTGCGCATCGGCCTCGTTTCGCGCCTGGCGCCGCCGGGAGAGCTCGACGAAATGGCCGCCCGGCTCGCGGGGACCATCGCCTCGCGCGGGCCGATCGCCGTGCAGTTGGCCAAGGAAGCCATCTGGCGCGGCCTCACCCAGCCGCTCGAACAGGCCCTGCGCTTCGAGACGGATTTGACTCTGCTGCTCCAGACAACGAAAGATCGCGCGGAAGGGGTGGCGGCATTCCTTGAAAAGCGGCCGCCAGAGTTCACAGGGGCCTAACTATGATCGTATTTCTCGAAGAACCAGAAGCCTGGTCGCTCATGATGCTGGTCAGCGCAGTGGCCATCGATAACGCCGACATCTCCGAAGAGGGGAAAGAGGCAATTCGCCGCTGGCGCTCGGACCGCAACGAAGAGAGCGCGGAGCTGGAAGAGCTCACAGACGCCATCAACGCGGCGATCAACGCCCACCTCGACACCAAGTTCACCCGCCGCGTGAAGAACCGCGGACGCTTCGAAACGGTGAGGAAGTAGATGGAAGTCCGGTTCACCGACGACGAAATCGCCGAGGCACTGACCATCATCGTCAACCGCATCGCCGACGAAGCCGGCCTGAGCGATAAGGACCGCGCCATGCTCAAGCGCTGGCGCTCGTCCAACATGAAGCTCGGCAGCGACGATATGGACGACCTCGTCGAAAAGGTCAACGACGACTTCGCGCGCGGCATCGCGCGGCGCCAGCGGAGCCAGATTCGTAAGCCCGACTGGCGCGATTAGGGAAGGACTCAGGAGCAAGGACCCAGGACTTAGCAACGGCATGTCTCCCTGAGTCCTGAGTTCTCAGTCCTTTACACTTACCGCGTGACCAAAACGAGGCGCGGGGACGCGGCTGCGGCGGCGCAGTACCGGTTCTGGCTGATTGTCAGCTGGCTCGGGCGGCGCTTGCCTCAGCGCGCGAGCTACTGGGTCGCAGGCGCCATCGGCGTCGCCGGCTACTACCTCTGGCCCCGCGGCCGCCGGGCGCTCCACCGGAACTACGCGCGTGTGCTGAACGGCCACTCGGAGCGCCACATGCGGCGCGTTGCCCGCGCATCGCTCATCAACTACTGCCGCTACCTCGCGGATTTCATCCGGTTCCCGTCGCTTTCGCCGCAGCAGTTGCTCGCCCGCTGTCACGGTGATGAAAGCTTCGCGGCCCTCGACCGGGCACTCCAGCGTGGGAAGGGCGCGATCATCGTTTGCATGCACTTTGGCAACTGGGACCTTGGCGCGGGTGCGGCTGCGGCGCGTGGCTACCCGCTGACTGTGGTTGCCGAGTCTTTCCGCGACCCCCGCCTCGATGCCCTCATCGTGGGCGCGCGCGAACGCCTCGGCATGCAGGTCATCCGGATGGAGAAGGCGGGGCCGTCGCTCATTCGCGCGCTGCGTCAAAACGGGCTCCTCGCGTTGCTCATCGACCGGCCGGTGCCGGGCGAGGGCGTGGCCGTGGAGTTCTTCGGCGAGACCATCGAGGTGCCGGCCGGCCCGGCGCGCCTCGCGCTGCGCACCGGCGCCGCCGTCGTGCCGACGGCGTTCGTTCGTCGCAGCCCCGGCCGCGACGACGTGCAAACGCTGACCGATTTCACCATCTCGTTCGCCCCCAGCGGCGACGAAGCGCGCGACATCCGCGACCTGACCCAGGCGATTGTCGCCGCCCACGAGCGTTTCATCCGGTCGCACCCGGAGCAGTGGTACATGTTCCGCGAGATGTGGCGGGCGCCCGGGGCCGTGCGGTGATCAAGCTGCTCCTCTTGCGGCTACTCGCGCCAATCCTCGGCCGCGCCACGTGGGCGGCGTATCCGCTCGCGGGGTTGGTGGGGTGGGCGGCCTGGCACACCCGTCGGGGCACGCGCCGGCGGCTAATCCGCAACCTGCTCCCCTTCTGTGATGGCGACCAGGAACGCGCTCGCCGCGAAGGCCTCCGCGCCTACCAGAACGTCGCGCGCTACTGGGTCGACCTCTGCAGCCTGCCCTACCGGGAGTTGAAAGGATTCGAACGTCGCCACATTACGATTGAGCACCCCGAGCGGATGGCGGCACTCGAAGCGCCCGGCCCCGTCGTGGCCATCAGCGCCCACACGGGCAATCCCGAGTTCGCCATCCAGTCGCTCACCTACCGTGGACGTGCGTTCGTCGCGGTCGTCGAAGAGCTTCGGCCCCGGCGCTTCTCACGGGAGTTGCTCCGCCGCCGCTCTTCCGCCGGCGGCAAGTTTTACGAGGCGAACTTCGGTGGCGTCCGCGCCTGCCTGGATGCGCTTCATCGCGGCGAACTCGTTGGCCTCATGGGCGACCGCGACATCCAGGACACCGGCATCTGCACGGAGCTTGCCGGCCGCAGGGTGAAGCTCCCCCGCGGACCGTGGGAGATCGCGCGCCGTACCAACGCCCTTGTGCTCCCCGTCCTCACACGCCGCGATTCCCGCGATAACTTCACCGTGCGGCTCGAGGAACCGTTCCGCATGGAGGTGACGGGCGATCCCGAGTCCGACGTGCGCAAGGCGGTGGAGCGCTGGGCGGAGATCCTCGAAGCGCACATCCGGCGGGAACCGGCCCAGTGGGCCGTGCTCGAAGACTTCTGGGCGGTGCATCGCTGTGGGTAAGGCCGACCTTCACCTGCACACGTCCGTATCCGACGGCCTCGCGTCGGTTGGACGGACACTGGAGTACATCGAACACCAGACTGATCTCGACGTCATCGCCATCACCGACCACGAGGACGCAACCGGTGGCCTGCGCGCGCGGGAACTGGCAGCGCAGCGCGGCTACCGGTTCGAAGTGGTCGTGGGCGCGGAGATCACGACGCGGCAGGGGCACCTGCTCGCGCTCTTCATCGAGGACACCCCAAAGAGCTTCCGTTCGGTGGAGGCCACGCTCGAGGCAATCCACGCACAGGGAGGCCTTGCGATCATCCCGCATCCGATGAGCTGGCTTACGCGGTCGCTCGGCGAACGCACGATCGAGCGCGTCACCGCTCGGGCCGAACCCGGCATCACCTTCGATGGCATCGAACTCTGCAACCCGAGTCCCGCCGGCCGGCGCACCCGGGACGGCGCGTGCGAAGGGAACCTGCGCTGGCAACTCCCCGCGACCGGGGCGTCCGACGCACACCACCTGGTTCATGTAGGCACCGGCTGGACGGAGTTCGACGGCCATACCGCGGACGACCTCCGGGAAGCACTCCGCCGCGGAGAGACGGAAGCGCGCATGTCCCGGTACCCTTCGCTCAGGGAAGTCGGCATTGGACGCACGGCGCTTGGGCTCGCCTGGGGCTACAGTGCGACGCCCCGGAAGATGTTGCGCTGGCGAAGGAGAAGCAACCGGGCATGAAGATCGCCTTCGTCTCTCCCTATGACTGGTCGGTCCATGGGGGCGTGAACTCTCACATCCGCCATCTCGCCGCCCGGTTCCGGGACTGGGGACACGATGTCACCATCTTCGCCCCCGCTTCGAACCCCGACGACGTGGCTGGCGAGTGTGTGGTCATGGGCCGTCCCTACGGCCTGCGGGTCAGCGGCTCGGTTGCGCGCATCACCTTCGCCTGGGCCTCACCCGCGGTGAAGCGAGTGATGGCCGAGAACAGGTTTGATGTCCTCCACCTGCACGAACCGCTGATGCCCTTGCTGCCGTACCACTTCCTGCGCTACTCCCACGCCGTCAACGTGGGGACATTCCATGCGGCGAAGGAAGGCGGCCTTCGCATCTACGGCTACACGCGCCCGCTCACCCGGCGCTGGTTCCGCAAGCTCGACGGCAAGATCGCCGTCTCGCCGGCTGCCGCGAACCTGGTGAACCGCTACTTCGCGGGCTACTTCAACATCGTCCCCAACGGCATCGAGTACGAGCACTGGGCGGAGAAGCGCGACCCCTGGCCCGAGTTCGACGATGGGAAGTTCAACATCCTCTTCGTCGGACGCCCCGAGAAGCGGAAGGGGCTCAAATTCCTGCTCCGCGCCTACCTGCGCCTCCGCCAGAAGCGCCAGGACGTGCGCCTCATCGTTGTTGGCGCGGGCGACTTCACCCGTTATCGCCGCCTGATGGAGCCCTTCCCCGACATCGTCTTCCGCGAGAACGTGTCCTACGAGGAACTGCCGCGCTACCACCACAGCGCCCACGTCGCTGTCTGTCCGAACACCGGCAACGAGAGCCAGGGCTACGTGCTCATGGAAGCGCTCGCGGCCGGGTTGCCGGTGGTCGCAAGCAATATCGAGGGCTTCGCGGGCGTGGTCGCGAACGAAGTGGAGGGTCTGCTCGTGCGGCCGAAGGATGACGTCGCCATCGAGGATGCGATCCTGCGGCTCATCCGCGACCCGGCACTCCGCGAAGGGCTTTCACAGCGCGGCCAGGTGCACGCGACGCGGTTCAGTTGGGACGTCGTCGCGCACCGCGTGCTCTCCTACTACGAACGGCTGCTCTACGAACGCCAGCAGGTGGCCGAATCGCGCTCCCGCCGGGCTTCGCGCGCAGCCCTCACGCGGATGTAGCCCGTGTCGAAGCTCAACCTCCTCCCCCAGCGCATCCCCCAGGGCGCAGCCGACGCGATCGGCCGCACGGTCGGTGGCCTCGGAATCACGCCGAACATGATCTCGCTGCTCGGACTGCTCGGGAATGCGTTTGCGGGCTGGCTCGTTACCCGCGAAGCGCTCATCGCCGCGGGCATCGTCTTCCTCGTCTTCAGCGCGCTCGACTTTGTCGACGGCGCGGTCGCGCGTGCGACGAACACGGCGAGCGACTACGGTGCGGTGTTCGATGCCGTGCTCGACCGCTGGGGCGAAGCGCTGGTGCTCGCAGGGATCGCCTGGTACTTCGGCGACCGCGGCGAATACGTCCAGGCCGGGGTGACCTACGCGGCGCTCTTCGGCAGTGTCGCCGTGAGTTACATGCGTGCCCGCGCGGAAGTGAACGGCCTGCAGATGCGCGAGGGCCTCTTCCGGCGGCAGGAGCGCGTCGTACTCATCGGCCTCGGGCTAATCTTCAACGGCCTCACCGTGATGATCTGGGCGCTCGCCATCCTCGCGAACCTGACGGCGCTCCAGCGTTTCTGGCTTATCGGCAGGGGGCTGCGGGAGATGGACCGCCACTGACGCTTGTCACGGCAGCGGAAGGTCGGCGCCCACGGCCAGTGCCAGCAGGCCCAGCCCGCACAGCACGAGCCCGATGCCGAACCCCCGGAGCCAGATCGGCACCATGGAGCTGCGTGTGGGTTCAACTGGTGGCGGCGGTGGGTAGTGGCGAACCGGGCGCGTCGTGGGCGCTTCGCCTCCCCCATGCGGGCCTCGCTGCGGCTTCGCTCGTAACCCGGCGAACCCTTGCTCCCGATGCGCCACGCGAACCCTCCTGTAGGAACGATCGGCAGAAACCGCTCGCGGCGCAGCTTCGAACTCTCCCCGCCTGACGGCTGGCAGCCGACCAAGTAGGATGCGCGCATGCGCGTCTCACCTTCGGTCCGGGCTGTGCAGGTGCCCGATGACAACCCCATGCACCCCGACTTCACCAGCATCTACCTCATCGGTGACGGCCAGGTGCTCACTATCGATGCCGGTGAACAGATGGAGCGGTACGAGTGGATGCTCAAGGGCTACCTCGCCGCCGTCGAAAAGGCCGAGATCGCTCTCTCCGGCATCACGCACCACCACTCCGACCACATCGGCAACCTCAAGTGGATGCGCGACGAACTCGGCGCCGAGGTCCTCGTGCCGAAGGAAGCGCCGCGCCTGCTCAAGGGGAAGCTGCCCCGCTCCGGCGTCGAGACGCTCGCCGACGGACAGGTCATCGAGCTGGATGGCGGCATTTGCGTGCGGGTGCTCGTCACCCCCGGGCACAGCGTCGACTCCGTCTGCTACTACATCGAAAACGAGGGTGTGCTCTTCTCCGGCGACACGCTGCTCGGCAGTTCGACCACGACGGTCTCCGACCTCGGTGCGTATCGCCGCACGCTGAAGCGGCTGCTCGACCTGCCGAACCTCAATGTCATCTGCCCCGGGCACGGCCCGCTCGTGCACGACCCGCGCGAGCGCCTGCAGTCGTACATCGACCACCGCGATATGCGGGAACGCCAGATTCTCGGCGCCCTCAAAGAAGGTGGCGCGCAGACGAGCTGGGAAATCATGCTCAAGCTCTACCCCGACATCAATCCGCGCCTGCGCCGCGCGGCGGATAATAACGTCCGTTCGCACCTAGTACAGCTCGAGGAAGAGGGCCGGCTGCTGCTCCATCCCGGCATGCCGCGCAAGCCCAGCGCCGCCCGCAAGCGACGCGAAGTCGAACACGCGCGCCAGCGTGATCTCGTGATCCGGAAGGCGAAGCGCTACGAGGCGGAGAAGCGCCGTGCGGAGATTCGCGAACAGGAAAATCCGCCCGGCGCCGAGTGGATCCAGCCGCCGCGCTACGAGCTGAAGTAAGGCGGTATCCTGAGCACGACAGGAACACGCTATGAGCACAGTGATCGAAGCGCATGAAGCACAGGACCGCTTCCAGGAGCTGCTGGAACGCGTCGAACGCGGCGAAGAGTTTGTCATCGAGCGCGAAGGCCGCGAAGTGGCCACTATCCGCCCGCCGGCCGAACCAGCACCCCGCCGCCGGAACGTCCGCTTCGGGACAGCCAGGGGCATGATCGAACTCCTACCCGGCTGGGACGACCCGATGACTGAGGAAGAGCTGGCGGAGTGGTATGACGCCCCGCTGAGCACGGACGACGATTGAGACTCCTGCTCGACACCGTGGCGTTCCTCATGGCCGCGCGCGAACCACAACGCCTCTCGACGGCCGCGAGGGAGGTGCTCGGGCAGCCGGCGAACGAAGTCTATCTGAGCGCTGCCACGGCTTGGGAGGTTGCCATCAAGGTGGCCGTCGGCAAACTCAATCTCTTCCAGCCGCTGCCCGCGTTCATGAATGAGCAGGCCCGCGCTCTCGGTTTGATTGAGCTCGACATCAACTTTCAGCATGCGGTTCAAGTCCGGAACCTGCCACATCACCACCGCGACCCGTTCGACCGCCTGCTTGTGGCGCAGGCGCAGTCGAGGGGCTGACTATCGTGACGAGTGACTCCCAGTTCGCCCGCTACTCCGTGGAGACGCTCTGGTAGCCCGGCACCGCGCACCGGGAGAGCCAGCGCTGCACTTCGCCCGGACGACGAAGGACGATGACATTTGCGGTGTGGGGCAGCGCTTGCAGGTCGCGAGCGGTCTTGCGTAGCCCCTGCCGCCAGTTCGTTATCCCCCACAGCAGGATCGATTCGCGCGACAGGAACGCCATCCGCCACTCTTCGCGGTTGCCGTTCCAGAGCTGCTCTCGCCGAACCATGCGCCGGAGCGTACGCGAAACGAGCCGGGGATAGACCACGCGAAATGGGAGCCGCAGCCACACCACCGTGTCCGCCCGGGCAAGGATAAGGTCGCGTACGGTGCTGTAATTGCCGTCGAACACCCAACCACCGGGATGTGACGCAAGGAGATCGCTGACGCGCCGCCGGAACTCTTCGGGTTCCAGGTCCTGCCAGTTCGGCCCGTGGTACACCGCGTCGAGTTCAATGACCGGCAGCGCGAGCCGCCGCCCCAGCTCCCGCGCAACGGTCGACTTCCCGGAGCCGGAGGGCCCGTACACAGCGATGAATCGCCCGGGCTGAGATTTCTGACTCATGGCGAGCGAGTGTACTGGGCCGAGATCCTACCTCACCCGCGGAGTGCCGTTATGGACGATCGCGTCCGGCTGGAAGCTGGCGGCGATCCACTCGCTGCCGGCCTCCCCCTCACCGGCGCCGTGGTAGTCATACACCTTGCCGCCGGCGGTCAGCTTTGCGAGCCAGCCATCGACCAGTGCCTGTGTGCACATCTTCCCCGGCTCTTCGACCCCGAGGCAGCCGTCCGGCCACGTCACCCACCGGAACGTGCTCACCGAAACCTCGGCGATGTCGAGCTTCAGGCGGCCAGCCAGGTCCTCGCGCAGCCGCTCCTGCAATGCTGCGACTTCACCGGCCGTACCGGGCCATTCCGTCGGGTCGTCGAGCACCGTCACCGGTTCGCCGCCCGCCACGAGTTCATAGAACACCGTTTCGCCGGCGACCGCGATTTGTGCCCGGCCGGTGGCATACGCGCAGTTTGCATTGGGCGGGCATTCAAATGGAACGAGGGCTTCCACGATCGCACTACCCGCGGCGGCGTCAGCTTGAATCTCGGCATCGTGGCGGGCGTACCCGGCGAGGATGGAAACCAGGTCTGGCGCAATCTCATTTGGCACTTCGAGGCCATCCTCGATGCGCGCGTCTTTCGGCTGGAAGTCTGTGGTGATGAAGCGGTCGCCGAAGTGGTAGCGATACGCTTGGCCGTTCGCTTCGAAGAGGGCGATATAGCCGCCGATGAACTGCTCCGTGCAGGCCTGGTCGGGCAGGAGGACGCCGAGGCAGCCGTTGAAGCCGGCTGCGCGGATCGACGTGATGGTCACGTCGGCAGGTTGCAGCCCGAGCCGCTTGGCAAGATCGAGCCGCGCCTGGTGCAGCAGCGAATCCGTTGCGACCTGTGGACCATCCCCTGGTGGGCTCGACACCGCATCGTCCCCCTTGTTTCCACGCATCGCGACCGCTCCAATGGCGACCGCCAGTGCGACCACCGCCACCACCCCAACCGTTGCCCACAGTCTCCACATACGCGCCATCTGGCGAGCCTCCTGTCTCCGTTCGTACCTACAAGACGCTCGCAATTCGTGCCAGGTTCCGAGTGTTCTTTCCCGGAGCCTAACACGGGAGCAGCGCTGCCTCCTGCCTCTCGGTGCTCGTCGTCCTTGTGGCTAGCGTCGAAGCGAATGGAGGTACGAGATGGATGATGGCGCCAACGTCGTCTGGTGGGCGCTCTTGCTCGGTGGTGCAATCGGCGGGCTATCGCGGACGGTCCTCGCCGGTGCCTTGGAACTCCCGTACGCATTCCGTGATCCCACGACCGGCCGGTTCCTAGTGGTGCCGGGCTTCGCCGGCGATTTACTGCTTGGCCCGGCGGCGGCGTTCGTCGTGTGTGGCGCGAGCGCAGCCACGTACAACTTCCAGGGCAGCTTCGATGCCCGCGGCTTCTGGGGGCCGTTTATCGCCAGCATCCCCGCCGGCCTCGCGAGCGCACAGCTTTTGCAGTCGTTCGCGCGGCGCAAGGTCGAGGAACTGGAAATGACGCTCTTCCAGCACGCCCGGGGGGAGCAGGATGCCTGACCGTCAGGAGCCGCAAATGGACGAACGCGCAGTCGAAAAACCTCTCCCGCGCGTGGAGCTTGTTGCCTACCGCCTCCGGCTGGAGGCGACGGACACGCTCGCGGAGCGGGCGCGCATCCTTCGCGAGCTGAGCGAACGGATGTCGCAACATCGGGCCCACTGATACCGTTCTTCTCCGCCCAAGGGGTGTGTTTCAGCGCCGCGCTACCGGCATGCTTCTTGTGGGTGACGGTGACGCGGCTCTTCCTAAAGAGCGGGCGAGCGATTCGGTTTCTACACCACGACGTCGTGGTTGGTGTCTCGTGAGCATGCCGGTCCCCAAGAGGTACATATGCCGGCATTCCTGACGTCTGCGGCGATATCCGCCGCACTGGTGTCGATTACCGAGCTCGGCGACAAGTCGCAGCTGGTGTCGCTCTGGTTTTCCACGCGCTACCGCTGGCGGCTGGTGCTGGGCGGCGTCGCGGTAGCTGCCGCCATCCTGCAGGCGCTCGCAGTGGGTGTCGGCAAAGCGTTCGACGAGGCACTCCCCGATAGACTGGTGATGGTCCTCTCGGGCGTCGCCTTCCTCGGGTTTGCGGCCTGGGGGCTGCGCGCCGAAGACGGCGACACCGGGCGCGAGCGTGCGCTCCCCGGCCTCGGTGCGTTTGGGATTGTGGTTGGTTCGTTCCTCGTCTCCGAACTGGGCGATAAGACGCAACTCGCCACCGTTTCGCTGGCTGGGAGCCAGGACAGCGCCGCCGGGGTCTGGGTCGGGACGACGGTCGGAATGGTGTTCGCCAACGGGATGGCCATTGCGGTTGGGCTCATCGCCGGCCAGCGGCTGCCGCACCGCACCATCGCGCTGGTCGCCTCGGCGCTGTTCGCCGTCTTCGGTGTAGCGACACTCATCGCTGCGTTCTGGTGAGCCTATGTCAACTCGATGTGCGCCTCCGCCGCTGTCCCCGGGGCAACAACCACGTCCAGCTTCTGCGAATGGACCGAGATTTCGAACCGCGGATTTGCGCGCACCGAATCGCCCGGGTTCAGCGGTTCGGTGGGGGTGTCCTCCAGCACAGGCGTAAAGACATTGCCCAGGTTGTCCCGCACTTCGAGGAGCGGCGGGAGCTGTGGCTCGGTGGTGCGAAGGTTGTCCAGTCTGTACGTCAGGTCCAGCGTCAGGAGTTCCATCCCGGGCACGCCCGTCGGCTCCCGGTGGTAGTTGCTGAAGATGATGTCCATGTCTCCGACCGAGACGGTTGGCATGGGCGTCCTCCTTCGTTCTCTCTTGCTCACTCCCTTGAAGGTTCCACCGCCAGGTGTGACACCCGCACAAGTGCCACCCGGACCGCGGCTCACGGCTTCGCTGCGGTTGCGCCCCTCCGACCTACAATGCCTTTATGAGCCGCATGCGCCCGAAGCCGAACGCCACGCCCGATGACCTTGCCTTCGGCATCAACCCCTGCGCCATGGCGCTCGAAGCGGGCGCGGCGAAATCCCTGCTCTACCTCCGCGATACGAAAAATGAGCGTGTCCACGAGCTCGCCGCTCGCGCCCGCACAGCCGGACTTCGCGCCGATGCGGTCGACCTTCATCGGCTCGACGAGCTCACCGGCGGCGGCGTCCACCAGGGGGTGCTCGTGCGGCTGCGCGCGCTCGAGCCGGTCGATCTCCGCGCGATTGCCAAGGCCCCGCGGGAACAGGGCTCGCTCGTCCTGCTGCTCGATGGCATCACCGACCCGCAGAATGTCGGTGCGGTGCTCCGCACGGCGGTGGCGGCCGGAGTCGATGCCATCGTGCTCCCACGGCGACGCGGTGCGTTGCTGACGCCCGGCGTGCACCGCGCGAGTGCCGGCATGAGCTTTCTCGCGCCCGTCGCCGCGCCCCAGAACCTCGCCCAGGCCGTGGCCACACTGAAGGAGGCGGATTACTGGGTCGTAGCCGCCGACGCGGGAGAAGGTTCGCAAGCCGCGACCGCGTTCGATTGGCCGAAGAAGACTGCGCTTGTGCTCGGTAGCGAAGGCGAGGGCGTGAGCCACCTGTTGCGCCGTGAAAGCGACTTCGCCGTGGCGCTGCCGATGGATCCGCGCGTCGAATCTCTGAACGTCGGTGTGGCCGCGGGGGCGCTCTGTTACCTTTGGCGCAGGCAGTGGCCCTTCCCAAAATCTGTACCCTGACCCTTCGCTCGGCCTACACTCAAGGTACTTCATCCCGCTCTCTCCACAGGAAAAAGCTATGGCTGGTCACTCGAAATGGGCGCAGATCAAGCGTCAGAAAGGCGCGAATGACGCTAAGCGCGGTGCGCTCTTCACCAAGCTCTCGCGCGAAATCATCGTTGCCGCGAAGCAGGGCGGGGGTGACCCCGCGCTCAATTTCAAGCTGCGCCTGGCCATCCAGCGGGCGAAGCAGGCGAACATGCCGAACGATAACATCGACCGGGCCATCGCCAAGGCGACTGGCGCCGGCGCCGAAGAGCAGCTCGAAGAGATCATTTACGAGGGCTACGGCCCCGGTGGCACAGCCATCATCGTCTCAACGCTGACGGACAACCGGAACCGTACCGTCTCCGAGGTGCGCCATTGCTTCTCCCGTGCGGGCGGCAGCCTCGGCGAGACAAACTCCGTCGCGTGGCAGTTCGAACCGAAGGGCGTCATCGGTGTACCGCTCAACGGCCAGGACAGCGACGAGGTCGCCCTCGTGGCGATCGACGCAGGCGCCACCGATGTCCAGGTCGACGAGGACACTATCGAGGTGCACACCGAGCCGACCGACCTTGAGTCGGTCCGAAAGGCGCTCGAGGCGGCCGGGGCGGAGGTGGAGAACGCCGACTTCGCAATGGTGCCCAAGGTGCTCGTCGAGCTCGACGAGAAGACCGCACACTCGGCACTGAAGCTCATTGACGCGCTCGAAGACCTCGAAGACGTGCAGCGTGTCTATTCGAACGCTGACTTCGCGGACGGCGTCCTCGCCACCTACGCCGGGTAAGGCGCCCGCTACTCCAGCGCGACCAGTTCCAGGCCCGGGATGCGTTCGAAGTGCCGGCGGTTCCGCGTGATGAGCGGCAGACCGCGTGCGAGCGCCACGCCAGCGATCAGCGTGTCGGCGGTGGGGATGCGCAGTCCCTGCGACCGCAAGAGCTGATCGATTTCAGCGGCGCGCTCGGCGCAGTCGCGGGTGAACGGGATGGCCGGGACCTCTGCGAACAGCGCAATGGCCGCAGCATGGCGGCGAGGACTCAAGCTTCCGGCGAGCACCTCGAAGAGTGAAATCGTCGTTGTCCAGAGCCTTCTGGCCTGTAACTCCCGCTCAATGATCTCCAGTCCGGGGCCGCGCCTGTTGAGATAGTTGATGAGGATATCGCTATCCGCCAAGCTCACCGCCAGTGTTCCCGGAGCTCCTGGACGATGGCCAGCATCTCCTCTGCATCCTCGTCTGAGATGGAGCCCTGAAGCGCACGGATCCGTGCCATGCGTTCCCGTTCGTCGTGCACCGAGAACTGATCCAGTTCACCGCCCGCCAGGAACTGGTCAAGCACTTCCTGTACGAGCTGCGACAGGTCGCGCTCGCCCCTCGCCTCGGCGATGCGCTCGAGTGCTTCCCGCTGGTCGTCGCGGATCTCGACCTTGCTCATATCGGAAGTATAGCTAGCTGTGGATGGTTTCGCTGACCGCCCCGAAGACCGGCAGAGGCACGTGCACGCGGATATTGATGGGCATCCCGTCGGTGAACCGGAGGCCGCTGGCCGTGAGCATGGTCAGTTCCCTGCCATCGGTCAGCCGCAGTTGGTAGCGCACCTGGTGTCCTTCGAGCCGCGACGAGACAACCGTCGCTGCTTCGCCCGCGCCCTGGCAGGGCACAATCCACTCCGGACGGATGAGCACGCGGCAGACGCCCTCGCATTCGGGACCAGCGAGCGGCGCGAGACCGAGCGCGGTCTGCACCATGTCGTGCTTCGCGAGGCCCGGCACGTACTGCACTTCGCCGCCAAACTGTGCCGCCGCCTCGCTCGACGGGCGGAAGTAGAGCCCATCGGGCGTGTCGCACTGCAGGATCCGGCCACGTTGCATCACGGCCACGCGGTCCGCAACGGTAAGCGCGTCGGAGCGGTCGTGGGTCACGAGGATGGCGGTCACGCCTTCGGCCCGGAGCAGCTTCACAACTTCGTCGCGCAGCTCTGCGCGCAGGGCAGGGTCGAGGTTCGAAAACGGCTCGTCGAGCAGAAGGAGCCGCGGCCTTGGCGCAAGCGACCGGAGGACGGCCACACGTTGCTGTTGCCCGCCCGAGAGCTGATGGGGATACCGCCCCTCGAGCCCTTCGAGCCCGGCGAGCGCGAGAAGTTCGCGCACCCGCGCCTTCGAATCCACGCCCCGCGGTACGCCGTAGGCGATGTTCTGGGCAACCGTCTTGTGCGGGAACAGTGCGTAATCCTGGAACACCAGGCCCACAGAGCGCCGGTGCGGCGCCATCGTCCGCGAGCGGGACTCGATGAGCTCACGATCGAGCCAGACTTCGCCCGAAGCTGCGCGTTCGAAACCAGCGATCGTCCGCAGGAGGGTCGTCTTCCCGCATCCACTGGGGCCGAGCAGCGCCAACACCTCGCCCCCGGGGAGCGAGAGGCTCGCTCCCGCAACCGCCCGGACTTCGCCGAAGCGAACTTCGAGATCCTGGACGCGAAGGGCTTCAGGCTTCGACATGTTCGAGGTCGCCTCTCCAGACCAGCAGCGCGATCGGAATTGCAGCGACGCCCACGAGCACCAGTGCGGGCAACGCCGCGCTTCCGTAGAGCGCGTCTGTGCTCGCACCCCAGACGACACCCGGGAGCGTCCGGTAGCCCGGGGGGCTGAGCAGCAGTGTTGCTGGTAGCTCTTTCATAATAGTCAGGAATACGAGTGCGAGCGCGGCAACCGCACCCGGCCGAGCCAAAGGAAGCGTAATGGTGGCGAGGACGGTAAGCGGGCGGCGTCCTAACCCCGCGGCTGCTTCCTCCACGTGGCGGCTCTGCCGCATGAGCGGCGCACGCAGGGCCCCCAGGGCGTTCGGCAGGAAGAGGATCACGTAGGCGGCCAGCAGCATCCAGATGGTCTGGTACAGCTCCGTCGCGTAGGCGATACCGAAGAACACGAGTGCCAGCGCCACCACCAACCCGGGCAGCGCGTGCGATGCGAACGCAAGCTGTTCGAGCCCTCGCGCAAGCGGACCACCGAAGCGCGTTGCGAGGATGGCGATGGGCAGCGCGAGCACGACGGTGACCACCGAGCCGCTCGCCGCGAGCGTGACGGAGTGACGGACCGGTTCCCACATCTCCGGGAACGCTGTGCCGGCATTGATGCCCTTCACCAGCCAGTAGGTGAGCACCGCCAGCGGCAGCACCAGCGACATCAGCGAGACCAGCGAGAGGAAGCCGATCGCTGGCCAGCGCCAGCGCCCCAGCGTCACCGTCCGCGCGGGCGCCTGGCGACGCGCCTGCGAGCGGCTGGCGAACCGATTCCTGGCGAACAGTTCGCCCGCGAGCAACGTCAGCGCCAGTGCCGCCAACACCACGCCGAGGATCGCCGCGGCCGTGCGGTCGAACGAAGAGGAGTACCGCACAAAGATGACTCGCGTGAACGTGTTGTAGCGGACGATGGAGACGGCGCCGAAGTCGCTCAAGACGTAGAGCACAACCAGTAGCAGGCCAGCGGCCACTGCTGGCACCAGCGCCGGCGCGACGACCGTGGCGAACGCGCGGAACGGCCCGGCGCCGAGCGATCGCGCAGCTTCCTCCTCGCTTGGGTCGAGGGTCCGCAGCGCAGCGCGGAGCACAAGAAGCACGTAGGGGAAGCTCACAGCGGAGAGCGTGAGGGCGGCGCCCCAGAAGCCGTAGATCTCCGGTAGCCGGTCGACTCCGAACGGCTCCAACCAGCCCTGGAGCATGCCCCGTGGCCCGAGTGCGGCCACCACGGTGAGTGCCATCACGTAGGACGGGATGGCAAGTGGCAACGCCAACAGCACGGCCCAGGCGCGGCGCCACGGCAGGTCCGTACGGACCGTCAGCCAGGCGGCGGGCAGCGCGACGGCCACACAAACCAGTCCCACGACGCCCGAGAGCTTCAGGCTGTTCAACAACAGCTCGCCCGCAGACGTGGTGAGCGTCTCTTTCCAGGGTGCCCAGCCGTGTTCTGTGGCGCGGCGCGCGAGGTACCAGAGGGGAAGCAGGGTTGCGGCGACCACGAGGAGCCCCGGCAGCCAAAGGACTACCGGGGCTTGAAGGCCGCGCCTGGACTGCAGAACGGCCATGACCTACTGCAGGACACCCGTCGACCGAAGGAGCTCCAGCGTTCCGTTCAGGTCGTCGAGGTTCGAAAGGTCGAGGTCGGGCGGGTCAATCTCCGAAAGTGGTTTGATCTGCGCATCCGCGGGGACGTTGGCGACGAGCGGGTATTCGTACGTCTCGTCGGCGAAGTACTTCTGAGCCTGCTCCGAAAGCAGGAACTCCACCAGCGCCCGGGCGCTCTGCTCGTGCTTCGCGTTCTTCAGGATGCCGACGCCGGCGACGTTCACGAGCGAGCCGGGGTCATTCGCAGCCGTGTAGTGGTTCCGCGCCTTGAAGCCTTCGCCCTGGTCCTTGATGAATCCCCACAGGTAGTAGTGGTTCACGAGGCCAAGCTCGATTTCGCCGGAGGCCACGGCCGCGACGATCTCGCGGTTGTTGGCGTACTCTCTCGTCCCGTTCGCCTTCATATCCTGGAGCCACTGCTTCGCGGCATCTTCGCCTTCCAGCGCGCGCAGGCCGGTCACGAACGCCTGGAACGATGCGTTCGTCGGCGCCCAGCCAACCTTGCCCTTCCACTTCGGCGCCGTCAGGTCGAGCACTGAAGTGGGTACATCAGCCTCCGGCACGGCCTCGGTGTTGTAGGCGATGACGCGAGCGCGGCCGCTGATACCGATCCACTGGCCGTTGTCCGCTCGGTACTTCGCATCGACCTGGCTCAGGATCTCTTCAGGCAGGTTCACAAGCATCCCGGCATCCGAGACGGCCCCGAGCGCGCCCGCATCCTGCGCAAAGTAGACATCGGCTGGCGACTTGCTCCCCTCTTCGAGGAGGAGCGCGGCCAGCTCCGCGGTGTTGCCATACTTGACGTTCACTTCGATGCCGCTGGCTTTTTCGAACTCATCGATGATGGGCTGCACGAGGGACTCGCTGCGCCCGGAGTAGAGCGTGATCGCACCACCCTCGGCCGTTGCCGTTGCCGTTGCGGTGGTGGTGTTGGTGCTGGCTGCGGTGCCGGTAGCCGTGGTGTCGCCGGGATCCGTGGTGTCGTCGTCGTCACCGCCGCAGGC
>JALOAP010000400.1 GCA_023228745.1 Dehalococcoidia bacterium
TATTGATGGTTGGATTGTCAAATTTTTCCCCTACGACAAAGACGGCAAACGAAATAATTTAAAACAATTAGAAGGTGGAGGCAATTTGCCTGAGGAAATTGTGAAAGTAGACTTGAAATACATCGAATCAGTTGGAGATTCAACCCAAATAACTCCTTTGGAACTTTGGGCCGGATTTATTGGATTGGAACAAAATTCAGATGATTTTACTTTAACTCCAAAAATTGCTTGGATGATCAGAAAAAAGGATACTGATAATTTTGGATTAAAACACCAATTTAAAAAACAAGTGAATAATACATCAGGTATATCTATAAGAGTGCAAGAGATACCAAATGCTATATTTGAACTCAAAGAAATAAAAAACCTTCAGATTTCTTTTATTGACAGTATTTTAATACCTGACAAATTGAAAGAAATTAAAATTGGAAGACTGAAATTATCCGGAAAAATCAACAAGTCAGAAATTGAACGGATAAGTAAAATGTTTCCTGATACTGTGTTGATTATAAACGGAGAAGAAATTAATGCACGCTAATAACACCCACAACAAGCCAACTTTAACGAGGATGAGAAAAAGTTGAAAGCCTTATTAGAAGAGTCCTGTGACGGGAGACTGTCAAGCACGGTTCTGTATGGTTAATTTTAGAATGTCCAGTTTATTTTATAATTTACTGGACAATTTCAGTATATTTGCGAAAGCAATTTATTTATGAAAACATCTGAATACATATCACTTACAATCGACAGACTTCCGAAAGGATATATTTTCACCTATGCAGACTTTATTACCGAGGTGAACAAGAAAGAAGCCATTATAAAAGCATTGAACCGAATGGTGGCTTCCGGTAAGATAATGAAACTTGCCAAAGGCAAATATTACAAACCCGAAACCACCCCTTTCGGAAGCCTTTTGCCCGACCAAAAACAGGTGGTAAAAGACTTACTGGAAGAAAATGGTAAAGTAATTGGTTACCTTACAGGTTACAGCATATACAATCAATTGGGTTTAACCACGCAGGTTAGCAATACCATACAAATAGGGCGAAATCAAATAAGGCCAAATTTTAAGCGCGAACGTTATACCATTTCATTTATCAAACAAAAAAATACCATTACAAAAGAAAATATTCCTTTACTTCAAATACTCGATGCTTTAAGGTACATTAAAAAAATTCCCGATGCAGGAATAGAATCATCGTGCCGAAGGTTTTTAAGTATTATAAAAGAATTAAACGAAAACGACAAAAGTACATTGGTTCGTTTGGCGTTAAAATATCCGCCGGTTACACGGGCTTTGTTGGGTGCTATGTTGGAGCAATTACAGCAAACCGAAATAACACAAGCCTTGTTTAAGTCGCTCAATCCAATTACAAAATACAAGCTTTCGGGCATTTCGAAAGTTTTGTCTGCCACCGAAAAATGGAATCTGTTATGAAGCTGCACCGCGACATAAAATTATTTTCAGATACATTGAGGGCTGCATCACAGCACTTGGATATTAAATTGGAATTTGTAGAAAAAGATTACTGGATAACATTGGTATTAAGCAGATTGGCAAAAAGCAAATATGTTGATGAATCGGTTTTTAAAGGAGGCACATCGCTATCAAAAGGATATAATCTGATAGAACGATTTTCGGAGGATGTTGATATTGCCATTATAAACGACAAGGGTAAAACAGGGCTCTTGTGTCGTCGTCCGTGTGAACGGCCGGAAAAAGAATTAAGCTTAATCGATATACCGAGGAAAACCGCAGGATTATGAATACCATAAAAGGAATATCAGGAATAAAAGGAATATCAGGAAAAATGTCAGGCCTGATCTTTGGGCTTGTATGCTCTTTAGCCCTAGTTGCTTGCAAACAAAATGCACAACACAGTATAGGAGCCGACATCTCTTTTACACCACAAATGGAAGCCCGGGGCAGTGTCTATTACGACGAGAACAATCAGAAAAAAGACATCTGCCAGATTATGGCCGACAATCATTTCGACAATATCCGCTTGCGCATCTTTGTGAATCCGGAGGCTGAAAACGGCTACTCAAGGCAAGGGTTTTGCAACCTGGACAATACCCTGAAAATGGCCCGTCGGATCAAGGCTGCCGGCATGAGCTTCAGCCTCGACTTTCATTACAGCGACACCTGGGCCGATCCCGATAAGCAGTTTAAACCTTCGGCCTGGGAAGGCCTAAGCGGGAAAGAGCTCGAAGATAAGCTCTATGAATACACCAAAGAGGTATTAACTACTTTGAAAAACGCCGATGTAGCTCCCGATGTGATTCAGATTGGTAATGAAATAAACCACGGTATGGTATGGCCCGATGGAAGAGTGCTTGACAATGCCACCGAAGAAAACTGGGCAAACCTTATGGGGCTTTATAAAGCAGGCCAGCAGGCTGCACGCGAAGTTCTCCCCGAAGCGCAACTAATGGTTCATCTGGCACTGGGTGGCCAAAACATTCTGTGCCGCCAGTTTCTCGACAAAATGAATACCTACGGCGCCGAATTTGACATTATTGGCTTATCGTACTACGAGCGCTGGCACGAAACTTACAACGACCTGAAAGCCAATCTCTACGACCTGGCCGCTCGTTATAAAAAACCCTTATGTGTATGTGAGTACGGTGCCGGCAAAGAGAATATTAGAATTATCAACGATATCGTTCGTTCGGTTCCCGGCAATTTAGGCTATGGCACCATGGCCTGGGAGCCTGCCCCTGTGCTTTTCGACCGCGAAGGAAAGCCGGCTGAAGAGGTATTTGTCGTATACAAGGAAATATACAGGCAATATTCAACCCCCGGTTTTAAACCTAAGCTTGAGCCTGTTTCTGAGCGGAAGCAAACTATCGAAAAACCGGTTATTGGTGCCGATATTTCGTTTGTTCCGCAAGAAGAGGCAAGAGGCAAAAAATACTCCGACAAGGGGGTTGAGAAGGATGTACTGGAAATTCTGAAAGATCATAAGTTCAACTGGATAAGGTTAAGGCTGTTTGTTGATCCCGATGCCGAAAATGGCTACTCAAGAGGAGGCGGAGGTTTTTGCGGTTTAGAAAGAACCCTCGAAATGGCCAAGCGTGTTAAGGCCGCAGGAATGAAATTTTTACTCGACTTTCATTACAGCGACACCTGGGCCGATCCGGGCAAACAGTTTATGCCTTCGGCATGGAAAAACCTGCATGGCTCAGCCCTCGAAGGCAGAATATACAGCTACACCAACGAAACCATAAAGCGCTTTATCGCCGAAGGACTAAGGCCTGACATGGTTCAGGTTGGAAACGAAATTAACAATGGTATGCTCTGGCCTGTTGGAAAACTGCCCGAGGGCGAAGAAAAAGTGAATTCAAACGAAGAAATGGAAAGCTTTTGTATTTTGTTGCGCTGCGCCAGTGCTGCGGTACGTGCTGCTGATCCGGATATAAGCATTATGGTACACATTGCCTGTGGTGGTCAAAATAAGGAATCGCTTGCTTTCTTCGACAAGATCATCAGCCGTGATGTCAAATTCGATGTAATCGGACAGTCGTACTATCCCGAATACCATGGTACACTCGAAGAGCTCGAATTCAACCTGAACGACC
>JALOAP010000401.1 GCA_023228745.1 Dehalococcoidia bacterium
ATGCTATCACCCGCCTCAAGGCCAGCTTCTTCTGCAAGGGAACCGGGGCGCACCCCGGAGATAAGCGCAGGCGCGGGAGGGCGCATCAGATCTTCAACAGCTCTCGCAGGCGAGCTTCGACCTCGTCGATCGAGTAGTCCGGCGTCGAGGCGCCAGCCGTCAGCCCGATGAGCTCCACACCCTCGAACCACGAAGCGTCCAACTCGTCCGGACCTTCAATGTGGTGCGCCGTTGTCCCCTGCTCTTCACAGACTTCCTTCAGGTGGCGCGTGTTTGCGCTCTTGCGCCCACCGACAACCACCATCACGTCCACCTGCTGGGCGAGCGCCGCTGCCACTTCCTGCTGCCCGGTCGTCGCATGGCAAAGGGTGTTCACGACGTGCATCTCGAAGTTGTGGTCCCGCTTCAGCAGCATCAGGTTACCCACGAACTTCGCAAAGTCTTCCATCTTGTGCGTCGTCTGGGCCATCAGCCCAACCTTGTTCGGGAAGCCGCCCGGGAAGTTCTCCACAACCTCTCGCAGGTGCTCCAGGCTGGCGCTCTCCACAATCGTCGCGTGCGATTCGCCCTTGCCGTCCCTCGTCCAGCCGACGATGCCTCGGACCTCCTTATGGCCCGGGTCGCCGAAGATCAGCACGTGCCAGCCGTCCCGCACAAACTTCTGGCCGTACCGCTGGGCGCGCGTCACGATCGGGCAGGTCGTATCGACGATGTCGAGCCCGCTCGCCTCGAGCTGCTCCAGCACGCGTTGGCCAACGCCGTGCGCGGTGATGGCTACCCGCCCTTCCTTCACGCGTTCCGCCGTGGCCGCTCCGATATCGCCATCCACCTCGTCCGGTCCGGGAAGTTGACGCACTCCGCCTGCATCTAGCGCGCGTACCACGTGCGGGTTATGGACGATTTCGCCCACGCTGTAGACCGGGTTATCCGGCCGGGCCTCGCCCTGCATAATCTGCACGGCGCGTCGAACGCCCATGCAGAACCCCATCTCACTTGCGCGAAGAATTTTGACCATTGGAACCAGTATAGGCTTCGACGTAGTGCTCGGGTAAGAGCGCTGTTATCGCCGCGAAGATGCGATCGGTGAGTTCGCTCACCTGTTCCTCTGTCGGGCGGCGTACAGCCTCCACTTCGATCAGTTTCCCCATCCGGACCTCAATCCGCGGCTTCCGCAACACATTCAGCGGATTGCCGAGTTGTTCCGTGCCCACAATCGCGCACGGCAAAATAGGCGCTCCTGTATGCAGGGCGATGAGCGCCGTTCCCGGGTGCGGCCGGCCGACCTTGCCCGTGCGGCTCCGCGTCCCCTCCGGGAACATCCCGAGCACCCCGCCGCGCTTCAGCAGCCGCTCCGCGTGGAGCATCGCTGCGAGGTCGGCGTCGAAACGTCGCACGGGGAACGCCCCATACAGCCGGATGATGGCCCCGAAGGGCATCTTGAACAGCTCGATCTTCGCCATGAACCGCACCTGCCGGCGGGCAATCCCGGACGCGAGGATCGGCGGGTCCGCGTTGTTCAAGTGGTTCGAAACGACGATCAGCGGCCCGCTCGCCGGGATGTTCTCCCGCCCTACCGCCTTCCAGCGGCCGAGCACCCAGAGGATCACGCGCAGCCCGTGCACGCAGAACCAATAGAACGGCCGGACGAATGGCTCCCACGAGAGCCGGCGCGTAATCGGTGCCAGCAAGCGCCCGATCCGCCCTTCCTTCCGTTCCCCCTTTGAACGATCCCCCGTGGCGTTTCGCGGGCGTGGCTCCGTCCGAGCCGCCGCATTCTGTTCGCTGGCCCCACGATTGTCCTCTCCCCCGCCTTCCTCCGGCGCAGGAATGTGGCTGAATGCCAGCGTGATCACTTCGTCCAGGGTGAGCTCGGTCGTGTCGATTCGGATGGCGTCCGGCGCGGGTTCGAGCGGGCTCGCCTTACGTGTGCTGTCGATCGCATCCCGCGAGTTGATGTCGCCCTTTGACTCGGCCGCGGTCTGCGCCTGTCCCCATTCGCCAGATTGCCGCGCCCGGCGTTCGGCTCGCGCCTCTGCCGATGCTTCCAGGTAGAACTTGAGCGGTGCGTTCGGCAGCACCACCGTGCCGATGTCCCGTCCGGCCAGGACCCACGGCCCGTCTGCGGCAACCTCTCGCTGGAGCCGCACGAGCGCGCTGCGAACGCCCGGCACGGCGCTGTAGGGGCTCACGTTCCGCTCCACATCCGGCGAGCGAAGTTCGCTCGTTACGTCCTTGCCATCCAGCAGGATGCGGGTGTCCTCTTCCGCCTCCACACGCAAGTCGAGCCGCCCCGCGAGCGCTTCGCATGCTGCCTCGTCGTCGGCGCCGATGCCCTCGCGCAACGCGGCCAGCGTGAACGCGCGGTACATCAGACCGGTGTCGAGGAAGCGGTAGCCAAAGCGCCCGGCGAAGGCCCGCCCCAGCGTCGTCTTCCCGGACGCGGCAGGCCCATCGATCGCGATGGGGGAAGGGAGTGTCGGCGAGGGTGGCTGCGGCTCGGTCATCGCGCTGTATGGTATGGCATCGTGTCCTACCTGCAGCATGCCCGGGCACTCGCGCTCTCCTTCGATGGCGCCTGGGAGGACTACCCCTGGGAGCCAACGAACCCCGTCTACAAGACCGCAAAGGGCAAGATCTTCCTCTTCGCAGGTGAACGGGAGGACGGCGCAGCTACCCTCACCGTCAAACTCACTCCCGATGAGGGCGCCGCCGCGCTCCTGCTGCCCTTCGTGTCCATCGCGCCCTATGTCGGCCGATACGGCTGGGTAACAGCCACCGTGGCGACCGATGTCGAGTGGGACATCGCCAGTCCCTGGGTCGAACGCAGCTACGAGTTGGTCACCCGGCCACCGCGGCGCCCACAAAATCGGTGACCTTGCCTCGCGCAAAGAAAGAAGGGGGAGCCGTCGGCTCCCCCTTGTCGAATCACGCTCGCTGGAACTAGACCCCGAAGTCCCAGCTTGCGCCGTCGTGGTACTTCTTGAGCACGTTCTTGGCGATGACGATGCGGTGTACCTCGTCCGGGCCGTCCGCGATGCGCAGCGTCCGCGCACCGGTGTACATACCCGCGAGCGGGGTATCGCCCGAAACGCCCATCGCGCCGTGCGCCTGGATCGCCCGGTCCACCACGCGCTCGTGCGCCGCCGGGACGAAGATCTTGATCGCCGAAATGTCCGTCCGGGCGTCGTCGCCGCGGTCGATCACCTTCGCCGTGTGGATCGTCATCAGCCGCGCGGCCTGGATGTCGATATACGAATCCGCGATGAAGCCCTGGATGAACTGCTTCGTCTCGAGCTTGCCACCGTGCACTTCGCGGTCGATCGACCGGCGCACCAGCAGGTCGAACGCGCGCCACATCTGCCCCACGCTGTTCATGCAGTGGAACACTCGGCCGGCCCCCAGCCGGTCCTGCGCCGCCTGGTGGCCCGAACCGGTCCGCCCGAGCTGGTTCGTCACCGGCACGCGCACGTTCTTGTACTCGATCTCGCAGTGGTTGCTGTCGCGACCCCAGACCGGGACGCTGCGCACGATGTTGAAGCCCGGTGTGTCCGTCGGGACGATGATCTGCGTCATCTTGTCCC